>NZ_AICU01000079.1:0-105082 GCF_000257865.1 Streptococcus mitis SK575
GTTCCAGGTACAGGTAAGATTACCGAACCAGGTAAACCAGCTGTTGAAGTTCCAGTAGAAACTCCAGCTAAGGTAACACCAGCAACACCAACAGATACAATTCCAGTTGCACCAGTGACACCTGATACGCCAGTCAAACCTGACACTAATGGAGGTTCTGGTCAAGATACACCAGTACCAGCTACTCCAACTCCAAATGCAGTTACTCCGAATGCAGATCAGGTAGATACTAAGACTACTGTTGATAATGGAGCTAAGTCAAATGATTCTCAAAATGTATTGCCAAATACAGGAACAGAATCAAATGCTGCTCTTGCATCTCTAGGACTTCTTGGACTATTGAGTGGATTTGGACTTGTAGCTCGCAAGAAAAAAGAAGACTAAAAATTTAGTCAATTAAACATTCATTCTTTTGTATTTTAACAACGAACTAGATTGATTCTGATAGCTGTGTTATCCATAAAATACAAAGAATGATTAGATAAAGAAAGCGAACAATGCTAGGATTTTGTTAAAGGGAATTCTAAGTATTGTTCGCTTTTTGTGGTATAATAATTACTATGCAGAAAAAACCAACGTCAGCCTATGTGCACATTCCGTTTTGTACCCAGATTTGTTATTATTGTGACTTTTCAAAGGTTTTTATTAAGAATCAGCCAGTCGACAGCTATTTAGAGCATCTGTTAGAAGAGTTTCGTTCTTATAGTATTCAAAAGTTGAGAACCCTCTATATCGGTGGTGGCACACCGACAGCTTTGTCAGCTCCGCAACTGGAGGTGTTATTGGATGGCTTGACTAAAAACTTGGACTTGTCTGTCTTAGAGGAGTTGACCATTGAGGCCAATCCAGGCGACTTGGATGCAGATAAGATAGCCGTTTTGAAGAACTCGGCTGTCAATCGTGTTTCGCTAGGTGTGCAGACCTTTGATGATAAGATGCTGAAAAAGATTGGGCGCAGTCATTTGGAGAAGGATATTTATGAAAATATCGGCCGTCTGAAACTGGCTGGTTTTGACAATATCTCTATTGATTTGATTTATGCACTGCCTGGTCAGACCATGGAGCAGGTCAAGGAAAATGTGGCTAAGGCCATTGGACTTGATATTCCCCATATGAGTTTGTATAGCTTGATTTTGGAAAATCATACGGTCTTTATGAACCGTATGCGACGAGGAAAATTGCCTCTGCCTAAGGAGGAACTGGAAGCTGAGATGTTTGAGTACATCATCGCAGAGCTAGAGCGAGCTGGTTTTGAGCATTATGAGATTTCCAATTTCTCCAAGCCTGGTTTTGAAAGTCGTCACAATCTCATGTACTGGGACAATGCTGAATACTATGGCATCGGTGCTGGGGCATCTGGTTATGTCAATGGAGTGCGCTATAAAAACCATGGTCCCATTCGCCATTATCTTAATGCGGTTGAAGAAGGCAATGCTCGCATCACAGAAGAGCACCTGAGTCAAAAAGAGCAAATGGAAGAGGAGATGTTCCTGGGGCTCCGCAAGAAATCAGGGGTTTCCATGGCGAGATTTGAGGAAAAATTTGGACGGTCTTTCGATGGACTTTATGGAGAAATTGTCAGAGACTTGGTTCAACAAGGTCTCATGCAAATAGAGGGTGACCGAGTGCGCATGACAAAGAGAGGTCTCTTTTTGGGAGATACCGTAGCAGAACGATTTATTTTGGAGTAGGATGATGGGCTTAACTTATCAAATGAAAATGAAGATTCCTTTTGATATGGCTGACATGAATGGACATATTAAACTTCCAGATGTGATTTTACTTTCCCTACAAGTTTCAGGGATGCAGTCCATTGAACTAGGTGTTAGTGATAAGGCAATTTTAGAAAACTATAATCTGGTCTGGATTATCACAGACTATGATATTGAGGTAGCTCGTTTGCCTCGTTTTGCGGAAGAAATCACTATCGAAACGGAAGCCCTGAGCTACAATCGACTCTTTTGCTACCGTCGCTTTACCATTTATGATGAAGCAGGTCAGGACCTTATCCACATGATAGCGACCTTTGTTCTCATGGATCGAGACAGTCGAAAAGTTCATGCAGTAGAACCTGAGATTGTGGCTCCTTACCAGTCTGATTTTGATAAAAAGCTTATCCGTGGGCCAAAGTATGAGTCATTGAACGAGCCAATCAGCAAGGATTACCATGTCCGTTTTTACGATTTAGATATGAATGGTCATGTTAATAACAGTAAGTATCTAGACTGGATTTTTGAGGTCATGGGAGCGGACTTTTTGACCCAATATATTCCCAAGAAAATCAATCTCAAGTATGTCAAGGAAGTTCGACCAGGTGGGGTGATCACATCGGCTGTTGAACGGACTGGACTGGAAAGCAAGCATGAGATCACAAGCGACGGGGCTACCAATGCTCAAGCTATCATCACTTGGCAAGAAATAAAAAAAGATTAGGGAGAAATAGATGAAATATAAAGGCTATTTAATTGATTTAGACGGAACCATTTATAAGGGGAAAGACAGAATTCCAGCAGGAGAGGCTTTTGTCCATGAATTGCAAAAGCGGGATATCCCCTATCTCTTTGTGACCAACAATACAACCCGCACTCCAGAGAGTGTTCAGGAGATGTTGGTTCAGAATTTTAATATCGATACGCCCCTATCGACTGTCTACACAGCGACTTTGGCAACGATCGACTATATGAATGACTTGGGGCTTGAAAAGACTGTCTATGTCATCGGAGAAGCTGGACTCAAGGAAGCCATCAAGGCGGCTGGTTATGTCGAAGACAAGGGAAATCCTGCCTATGTAGTAGTAGGATTGGACTGGCAAGTCGACTATGAAAAATTTGCGACAGCAACTCTAGCTATCCAAAAGGGAGCTCATTTTATTGGAACCAACCCTGACCTCAACATCCCGACAGAGCGCGGTCTTTTGCCAGGTGCTGGTTCACTGATTACCCTTCTTGAAGTGGCAACACGAGTGAAACCTGTTTATATTGGGAAACCAAATGCCATCATTATGGACAAGGCGGTTGAGCACTTAGGTTTGGAACGTAAAGAGTTAATCATGGTTGGGGATAACTACTTAACAGATATCCGAGCAGGGATTGACAATGGCATTCCAACGCTCTTGGTGACGACAGGTTTTACCAAGGCAGAAGAAGTGGCAGACCTGCCAATCGCACCGACTCATGTGGTTTCTAGCCTTGCGG
Organism: Streptococcus mitis SK575; assembly: GCF_000257865.1. Taxonomy (GTDB): domain Bacteria; phylum Bacillota; class Bacilli; order Lactobacillales; family Streptococcaceae; genus Streptococcus; species Streptococcus mitis_CQ. The sequence continues at coordinate 3,195 of NZ_AICU01000079.1, forward strand.
AGTGGAACTTTGATGAAAACTAAACTGACCTTTTGGGGCTCTATGCTCTTTCTCCTCTCCCTCTCAATCCTTTTGACCATTTATCTGGCTTGGATTGTTTATCAGCTGGAAATTCAGTGGCTGAATTTAACAGATCGGGTCTATTTAAAACCAGAAACCATTCAGTACAACTTTCATATCTTGATGAATTATCTGACCAATCCATTTAGTCAGGTCCTAGAGATGCCAGATTTTCGTTCGTCAGCAGCTGGTCTGCACCATTTTGCGGTGGTTAAGAACCTCTTTCACTTGGTTCAGCTAGTAGCTCTAGTGACACTGCCAAGTTTCTATTTCTTTGTCAATAAGATTGTGAAAAAGGGCTTCTTGTCTCTATTTAGTAAAGGACTTTTGGCTCTAGTGGTTTTACCCTTACTGATTGGGCTTGGAGGAGTGTTGATTGGTTTTGACCAATTCTTTACCCTTTTCCATCAAATTCTCTTTGTGGGAGATGATACCTGGCTTTTTGATCCAGCCAAGGATCCAGTGATTCTGATTTTGCCAGAGATCTTCTTCCTTCATGCCTTCCTCCTCTTTTTTGCCCTCTATGAAAGCTTCTTTGGCTGTCTTTATCTAAAAAGTCGTAGGAAGTGAAACGAAAGATGTTCTTATTTCACATGTATAAATTAGGTATGTGATTCGAAACTATCGTTAAGAGTGAATTAACTAATTCAGAAATGTATTAATCGTTCGCAAACAGTCTATTTTTCTTGAAAAAATAGGCTTTTTTTCTAAAAATATCTAGTCAAGTGCTTTATTTTTTTGTATAATAGAGGTAGCAAAGTATAGATAAGAAGAGAAAAGCATGATTACACTATTCCTATCACCGAGCTGTACTTCATGTCGTAAGGCAAAGGCCTGGTTAGAGAAACATAAGGTGCCCTTTGAGGAGCACAATATTATGACCAGTCCCTTAACAAGAAAAGAATTGCAACACATTCTTTCCTTGACCGAAAATGGTACTGATGACATCATTTCAACTCGTTCAAAAATTTTTCAAAAATTAGATATTGATGTAGAAAGTATTTCGGTATCAGAATTGCTTCATTTGATTGAGCAGTATCCTAGTCTTTTGCGTCGTCCCATTATTATTGATGCCAAACGTATGCAGATCGGTTTTAATGAAGATGAGATTCGTGCTTTTCTCCCTCGTAGTTACCGTAAGCAAGAACTAAAAGAAGCAAGAATGAGAGCTGGTATTAGTTAATGAACAAACAGTATAGTTACCCACTAGATTTGTCGTGGAGCACTGAAGAACTTGCTTCAGTGCTTTCTTTTTTTAATGATGTTGAAGCTGCCTATGAGGGCAAGGTAGAGGCTAAAAAGTTACTGGACTCCTATAAGGGGTTCAAGGAGGTCGTGCCAAGCAAGAGTGAAGAAAAACGTTTGGGACGAGAATTTGAAACAGTGAGTGGTTATTCGCTTTACCGAGCAGTTCAGGCGGCTAAGGAAAAAGGGGAAGGAAAGATTTCTCTTGGAAAGTAAATTTGAATTTGCCAAAGAGCTTGTCAAGAAGGCGGGTCAGTACATTCTTGACCATATGCAGGAAGACTTGTGTGTTGAAACCAAGTCCTCTCCAACAGATTTGGTGACCAGACTGGACAAGGAAGTTCAGGAGCTCTTGGTTGGTGAGATTTTGTCCCGTTATCCTGAGGATAAGATTTGTGCTGAAGAAGGTTGTCTGCGAGCCTCGGTTCAAGAGGGCAAGGTTTGGGTCATTGATCCCATTGATGGGACCAATAATTTTGTGGCCCAGCAGGAAGATTTTGCTGTTATGATGGCTTATTTTGAAAATGGTCAGGGACAGTTTGGACTGATTTATGATGTGGTCAAAGGGGATTGTTATCATGGTGGTGGTAAGTTTCCAGTTTGTCGAAACGATAAGCCCCTAGCTCCTTTTAAAGCAAAACCACTTGGAGATTTTCTCATTGCAGGCAATAGTGGCATGCTGGAAACCAACGAATGGGGGCTGGCTGATTTGAGTCGAGCCGTCCTCGGTGTTCGTGTCTATGGGAGTGCGGCCATTAGTTTTGCCAAGATTTTGTCAGGGCGTTTGTTGACATATGTTACTTATCTGCAACCATGGGATTATGCTGCGGCTAGTATTTTAGGGGAAAGTCTGGGCTATCGGGTTGTGACTCTATCTGGTCAACCGCTTGATTTTCAAACCAGACAACCGGTCATGATGCTACCTCTTGAGATGCAGGAGGAAATTCAGTCCTATATTTACGAAAGGAAAAGAACTTAAATGCAATTTCCAGAAGGATTTGTTGAAAAATATGAAGAGATACTAGGAGATGAGGCAAGAGATTTTCTTGCCTCTTTTGAGGAGGAAGCGGTTTCGGCCTTTCGGGTCAATCCCTTAAAAGAAGCGCTAGTTTCCTTTTCTAATCCCATTCCTCAAACCCCTTGGGGTCACTACGGAAAGGTATCAGGGAAATCGCCTGAGCATGCTACAGGCTTGGTTTATTCGCAAGAACCTGCTGCTCAGATGGTTGCTCAGGTAGCCCAGCCCAGTCCTGGTATGAAAGTCTTGGATTTGGCTGCTGCACCGGGTGGCAAATCAACTCAACTAGCAGCCTATCTAGCAGGAGAGGGTCTTCTCGTTTCCAATGAAATTTCAAGCAAACGGGCTAAGATTTTAGTAGAAAACATGGAGCGCTTTGGAGCGACAAATGTCGTGGTGACCAATGAATCTGCTGACCGCTTGTCCAAGGTTTTTAAGGGCTATTTTGACCTGATTGTCCTTGATGCCCCTTGCTCAGGGGAAGGGATGTTCCGTAAGCAACCAGATGCTATGGACTATTGGAGCTTAGATTATCCGAGTCAATGTGCTAGTTTGCAAAGAGAAATTCTGGAAGATGCAGTAACCATGCTAGCTGAAGGTGGTCGCTTGGTTTATTCAACCTGTACCTGGGCACCTGAGGAAAACGAAGAGATTGTCAATTGGTTGCTGGAAGAGTATGATTTTGACTTGTTACCAGTAGAGCATATCAATGGAATGGTAGCTGGTATTGACCTCCCAGAAACGGCTCGGATGTATCCTCATCATTTTAAGGGAGAGGGGCAATTTGTAGCCCATTTACAATTTAAAGGTGACAATCCAGCTCCTAAATTTAAGGCAAGTAAGAGTAACCTCAGCCGTGAACAAGTTACCTTGTGGCAGGAATTTGCCCAAAAACATTTGCAGGTCAATCTAAGGGGTATCTTGCAGACTTTTGGTGACCAACTTTATCTCTTGCCAGAACTCTTGCCAGATCTAGGGAAGCTCAAGATTGCTCGCAATGGCCTGCATCTGGGTACTTTTAAGAAGAAACGTTTTGAACCTAGTTTTGCTCTTGGTCTAGCCTTGAAACCGAGTCAGGTCAAGCAGTCGGTTGAAATTGACCAAGAAGCGTTTGTAAAGTATGTGGCTGGAGAAACCGTTCAGCTGGCGGAAAGTCTGCCAAATGGTTGGTACCAAGTTTTGGTTCAGGGCAATGGTTTGGGCTTTGCAAAGGTGACTGGAAATGTTTTGAAAAATTATTTTCCAAAAGGCCTCAGATTCAAGTGGAAATGCTAGTCAAAGTAGCTTGTCTATGTTATAGTGGAAGTATGGATTTTTTTCAAATTGTCTTTCATTTTAAGTCAAAATTGGTGGAGATGATAACTGAGTAAATTTCAAGTAAAACCAAGCTCAGAACTTCAGTTGGTTCCCAATTTTCAAAAGAAAAACATAAATAAATAGTTGAAAAAATTCACAGCATTCACCATTATTTTCAAGGAGAAAAACAGTGAAAAAAAGGAAAAAACTCGCTCTATCCCTTGCGGCTCTTTTGCTGGCAGATTCTTTGGCGGGATGTGCTAGCTGGATTGATCGTGGAGAATCCATGACAGCTGTTGGCTCAACGGCTCTTCAGCCCTTGGTCGAAGCAGCAGCAGATGAATTCGGCTCTCTGCACGTTGGAAAAACAGTCAACGTCCAAGGTGGAGGATCTGGTACAGGTTTGTCTCAGGTTCAGTCTGGAGCCGTTGATGTAGGAAATTCAGACGTATTTGCCGAGGAAAAAGACGGTATCAACGCTTCTGCTCTAGTGGACCACAAGGTTGCTGTTGCAGGCTTGGCGGTGATTGTGAACAAGGAAGTTGACGTTGAAAATCTGACAACTGAACAACTCCGTAGCATCTTCACAGGTCAAGTGACCAACTGGAAAGAGGTTGGGGGGAAAGACCTAGCCATTTCTATTATCAACCGTGCGGCAAGTTCTGGTTCGCGTGCAACCTTTGATAGTGTTGTCATGGATGGCCAATCTGCCGTGCAGAGTCAAGAACAGGATTCAAATGGGATGGTCAAAAACATTGTTTCTCAGACACCAGGAGCCATTTCTTACCTAGCCTTTGCCTATGTGGATGACTCAGTTAAACGCATGAAATTGAACGGCTATGAGCCGATTGCAGAAAATGTTACAACCAATAACTGGCCTCTGTGGTCTTATGAACACATGTATACCCTAGGTCAGCCCAATGAATTGGTGGCAGAATTTCTCAACTTTGTCCTCTCAGATGAAGCGCAAAGCGGAATCGTTAAGGGAATGGGCTATATTTCTGTCAAGGAAATGAAGGTTGAAAAAGATGCTGTAGGAACGGTAACAGCACTAGAAGGGAGTCAATAATGAATCAAGAAGAATTAGCTAAAAAATTACTTTCTCCCTCAAAGAACTCTCGTCTAGAGAAACTAGGAAAAGGCTTGACTTTTGCCTGTCTGTCTTTGATTGTCATCATTGTGGCTATGATTTTGATTTTCGTAGCTCAAAAAGGTTTGTCGACCTTCTTTGTCAATGGAGTCAATATCTTTGATTTCCTCTTTGGCCAAACTTGGAATCCTTCAGGTAAACAATTTGGTGCCCTTCCTATGATTTTGGGTTCCTTTATTGTCACAATCTTGTCAGCTCTTATCGCAACTCCTTTTGCCATTGGTGCGGCAGTCTTTATGACCGAAGTCTCACCAAAAGGTGCTAGAATCTTGCAACCAGCCATTGAATTGCTAGTCGGGATTCCTTCAGTCGTCTATGGTTTTATCGGTTTGCAGGTCGTGGTTCCCTTTGTCCGCAGTGTCTTTGGTGGAACTGGTTTTGGGATTTTGTCAGGTATTTTCGTTCTCTTTGTCATGATTTTACCGACGGTAACCTTTATGACAACCGATAGCTTGCGTGCGGTGCCTCGTCACTACCGTGAAGCTAGTTTGGCTATGGGGGCCACTCGTTGGCAAACCATTTGGCGCGTGACCTTGAAGGCGGCGCGTTCAGGGATTTTCACAGCGGTGGTCTTTGGGATGGCGCGTGCCTTTGGTGAGGCCTTGGCCATTCAGATGGTGGTCGGAAACTCAGCTGTTGTCCCAACTTCATTGACAACACCTGCTGCGACCTTGACCTCTGTTTTGACCATGGGTATCGGAAATACCGTTATGGGAACAGTTGACAATAACGTTCTTTGGTCACTGGCCTTAGTCTTGCTCTTGATGAGTTTGGCCTTCAACAGTGTGATTAAATTGATTACGAAAGAAAGAGGAAAGAAAAACTATGCACGCTAAGAAATTAGATAAAATTGCAACAGCTGTCCTCTACTCAATTGCAGGAATTATCGTTGCTATCTTGGCATCTTTGATTCTTTATATCTTGGTTCGTGGTTTGCCTCACATCTCTTGGTCTTTCTTGACTGGCAAATCATCTTCTTACCAAGCAGGTGGAGGGATTGGAATTCAGCTCTATAATTCCTTCTTCCTTCTGGTTATTACCTTGATTATCTCTGTTCCCTTGTCTATGGGAGCTGGGATTTTCCTAGCTGAATATGCCAAAAAAGGTCCTGTGACCAATTTTGTCAGAACCTGTATTGAAATCTTGTCTTCATTGCCATCAGTGGTTGTAGGTCTCTTTGGTTACTTGATCTTTGTAGTTCAGTTTGAGTATGGATTTTCAATCATTTCAGGTGCCTTGGCCTTGACGGTCTTTAACCTGCCTCAGATGACTCGTAATGTTGAGGACAGTTTGAAACACGTTCACCATACGCAACGTGAGGCTGGTCTGGCCCTTGGGATTTCTCGTTGGGAGACTGTGGTCCATGTGGTCATTCCAGAAGCCCTACCAGGTATTGTAACGGGGGTTGTCTTGGCCTCTGGCCGTATCTTTGGTGAGGCGGCTGCTCTCATCTATACAGCAGGACAATCCGCTCCAGCCCTTGACTGGTCTAACTGGAATATTCTCAGTGTGACTAGCCCAATCTCTATCTTCCGTCAAGCAGAAACCTTGGCTGTCCACATCTGGAAGGTCAATAGTGAAGGAACCATTCCAGATGGAACTATCGTATCAGCAGGTTCTGCAGCCGTGCTCCTTATCTTTATCCTCATCTTTAACTTTGGAGCCCGTAAACTCGGAAGCTATCTACATAAGAAATTAACCGCTGCCTAAAGGAGAAGCCATGTCAAAATATAATTGGGATGAAAAGCATATCATCACCTTTCCTGAAGAGAAAGTGGCCCTCTCTACTAAGGATTTACATGTTTACTACGGTAAAAATGAATCCATCAAGGGCATCGATATGCAATTTGAAAAAAATAAAATTACAGCCTTAATTGGCCCTTCTGGTTCAGGGAAATCAACCTACCTTCGCAGTCTCAACCGTATGAATGATACCATTGATATTGCCAAGGTAACAGGTCAAATCCTCTACCAAGGGATTGATGTCAACCGTCCAGAAATCAACGTTTATGAAATGCGTAAGCACATCGGAATGGTCTTCCAACGCCCAAATCCTTTTGCCAAGTCTATCTATCGCAATATCACTTTTGCCCATGAACGTGCAGGGGTTAAGGACAAGCAAGTCTTGGATGAAATTGTAGAAACCTCTCTTCGTCAAGCTGCCCTTTGGGACCAGGTCAAAGACGATTTGCACAAGTCAGCCTTGACTCTATCTGGTGGTCAGCAGCAACGTCTTTGTATCGCGCGTGCTATCTCTGTTAAACCAGATATTCTCTTGATGGATGAGCCGGCGTCAGCTTTGGATCCGATTGCGACAGCCCAGCTGGAAGAAACCATGTTGGAATTGAAGAAGGACTTTACTATCATCATCGTGACCCACAGTATGCAGCAGGCTGCGCGTGCTAGTGATTACACAGGATTTTTCTACTTGGGTGACTTGATCGAGTACGATAAGACCTCTAATATTTTCCAAAATGCCAAACTACAGTCAACCAATGACTACGTAACAGGACACTTTGGATAGAAAGGAAACAGTATGACAGAAGCGATTTTACAGGTATCAGACCTGTCCGTTTACTACAATCAAAAAAAGGCCTTGAATAGTGTTTCCCTATCTTTCCAACCTAAGGAAATTACAGCCTTGATTGGTCCATCTGGATCAGGGAAATCAACCCTCCTCAAGGCTATCAACCGCATGGGGGATCTCAATCCAGAAGTGACCACAACTGGTTCGGTGGTTTACAACGGCCACAACATCTACAGCCCACGTACAGATACAGTTGAATTGCGGAAGGAAATCGGTATGGTTTTCCAACAACCAAACCCTTTCCCTATGTCTATCTATGAAAATGTTGTTTACGGGCTTCGTATCAATGGAGTGAAGGACAAGCAAGTTCTGGATGAAGCGGTAGAAAAAGCCCTACAACGAGCTTCTATCTGGGATGAGGTTAAGGATCGCCTGCATGATTCAGCTATCGGGCTTTCAGGTGGACAACAACAACGTGTTTGTGTTGCCCGTGTCTTGGCAACCAGTCCTAAAATCATTCTCTTGGATGAACCGACTTCAGACTTGGACCCTATCTCTGCTGGTAAGATTGAGGAAACCTTGTATGGTCTAAAAGATAAATACACCATGCTCTTGGTTACGCGTTCTATGCAACAAGCCTCTCGTATCTCTGATAAGACAGGATTTTTCCTAGATGGAGATTTGATTGAGTTTAACGATACCAAGAAGATGTTCCTCAACCCACAACACAAGGAAACAGAAGATTATATTTCAGGAAAATTTGGATAAGGAGATAAATGATGTTACGTTCTCAATTTGAAGAAGATTTAGAGAAATTGCACAACCAGTTCTACGCTATGGGACAAGAAGTGCTATCCCAAATCAATCGTACGGTGCGTGCCTTTGTTACGCATGACCGTGATTTGGCCAAGGAAGTCATCGAAGACGATGCAGAAGTAAACGAATACGAAGTGAAATTGGAGAAGAAATCATTTGAAATGATTGCCCTCCAACAACCGGTTTCTCAGGACTTGCGTACTGTTTTGACAGTATTGAAGGCTGTATCTGACTTGGAACGTATGGGTGACCATGCCGTTTCCATTGCCAAAGCGGCAATTCGTATGAAAGGGGAGCAACGCATCCCAGCTGTTGAAGAAGAAATCAAGAGAATGGGCCGCGATGTCAAGAACTTCGTTGAAGCAGCCCTTGAACTCTATCTCAATGGTTCAGTAGACCAGGCCTATGAAGTAGCAGCCATGGATGAAAAAATCAACCATTACTTTGATAGCATTCGTGATTTGGCTACAGAAGAAATCAAGAAAAATCCAGATGCCATCGTTACAGGCCGTGATTACTTCCAAGTGATTGCCTTTTTGGAACGTATTGGAGACTATGCAAAAAATATCTGTGAATGGGTTGTTTACTTTGAAACAGGTAAGATTGTCGAACTATAAAATAGGTTCATTCTGTATAAAAAGGAGCTTGTAATCAACTGGAAGCTCCTTTTCTTGAATGAAAAAAATATTTTTAAGATAAAAATTCAAAAAATACTTGACAAGCATCTTGAATAGCGTTATAATTATACAAAATTAACAGAGAGGTTGTTTATTTATGAAATCAAAAAAATGGATATTTGTTTTATGTAGTTTTCTTGCAAGTTTCTTCTTAGTAGCTTGCCAGTCGGGTTCTAATGGTTCTCAGTCAGCTGTTGAGGCCATTAAGCAAAAGGGGAAATTAGTTGTGGCGACTAGTCCTGACTATGCACCTTTTGAATTCCAATCCTTAGTTGACGGAAAAAACCAGGTAGTCGGTGCGGATATTGATATGGCCCAAGCTATCGCTGATGAACTTGGGGTGAAGTTGGAAATTTCAAGCATGAGTTTTGACAATGTCTTGACCAGTCTTCAAACTGGGAAGGCTGACCTAGCAGTTGCGGGAATTAGCGCTACTGACGAGAGAAAAGAAGTCTTTGATTTTTCAATCCCTTACTATGAAAACAAGATTAGTTTCTTGGTTCGTAAAGCTGATGTAGAAAAATACAAGGATTTAACTAGCCTTGAAAGTGCTAATATTGCGGCTCAAAAAGGGACTGTTCCAGAATCAATGGTCAAGGAACAATTGCCAAAAGCTCAGCTGACTTCCCTAACCAATATGGGTGAAGCTGTTAATGAATTACAGGCTGGAAAAGTAGATGCTGTTCACATGGATGAGCCTGTTGCCCTTAGCTATGCTGCTAAAAATGCAGACCTAGCTGTCGCAACTGTCAGCTTGAAGATGAAGGACGGTGAAGCCAATGCCGTTGCCCTTAGAAAAAATAGTGCTGATTTGAAAGAAGTGGTGGACAAGGTTATCCAAAAACTCAAGGATGACGGTACCTACCAAAAATATCTTGAAAAAGCGGCAACCTTAACAGAAGTTGAACAATAAGAAAAAAGCAGAGTTGGAAGTCATTCCAATTCTGCTTTTAAATAGTTTAAAACCTTTTCCAGATTGTCTAAGGACACCTTGGCAAATTGATAAGGACAGGCACCCAAGTAAGCCTCTTCAAAGAAATCCAAGCCCAGTTGGCTGTGTTTGAGACTAGCAATTTTAGGATACTGTCTTAGGTCTAGTAATAAACCATCGTGTAGGGGAAAGTGAGGGAGGGGACAAGGTGTTTTAGCTAGTCTTTCCTCGATTTGTTTTTGGTAGTCTTCCTGATTGGCCAAGCGAGCTAGCCGATTTTTCTCAAACAGTTGACTGTCGATATAGAGTGATAAGGCCTTTTGCATGATGAGGTTGCTGTCGTAGTCTAGGATATTTTTATAGGCCACAAAGGCTTCCTTGATAGCATTTGGCAGGATGAGTGCTGTTATCCGCAGGGCTGGAAAGAGGCTGGTTGAGAAGGACTTGATATAAATGACGCGCTCCTCTGTATCCAGATAGTGGAAGGTCTGGCCCTTCTTGGAGTCCAAATCACCCAGATAGTCGTCCTCTACGATATAGACTCCATATTTGGCAGCTAAGTCAAGAATAGCCCGTTTGTCCTGCTCTGAATAGGAATGTCCTAGAGGATAGTGAAATCGAGGAATAGTATAGAAAAACTTGATTTTTCCCGTCTGGAAATGCTGTTCAAGTTCCACCAAGTCAATTCCATCAATGCCTCGTTCAATCGTTTGATAGTCTAAGCCTTGAGCAATCAAGAGACGATTCATCCGATGGTAGGTCGGCTGTTCCACCAAGATTTCCTTGGCTTGGCTAGGAAAGGATATTTGAGAAAGGATAAACAAGGCTTGTTGGGTTCCAGAAGTCAGTACCAGTTGATCAGCCTTGCAGTAGAGGGCTTGGTCAAAGAGGAGTTTGTGAATAGACTGTCTTAGATCTTCTAAACCTTCTTGGTTTTCATAGTAGTTGAAGAGGTAGTTTTCCCGTCCAATCAAGGTTTCATTGATACAGAGTCGGAAATCGTCATAGGCACTGGCATGTTCGTCAGTGACTTCGATTTCTAGATCCTGGTGTTGCCCTTGTTCTAGGACATAGTAGCCACTCTGGGGCTTGGCATAGAGGTATTGTTCGTGCCGTAATTCCAGCAGAGCGCGTTGAATAGTGTCCTTGCTACAGTGAAAGTCAAGGCTCAGTTGACGGATAGAAGGCAGGCGGCTACCCGTCGGAAATCGCCCAGACTCGATACCGTTCTTTAGATAGGAAACAACCTCTTGGTACTTGCTTTGTTTCTTCATTCCAGACCTCCCTTGATTTTGTTACATTGTACCCTTTTTTTTCCTTCTTGGCAATGTCTAAGGTGTTTCTCTCGTTCACATCTAGGGGCAAATGTGGTATACTTAGGAGTAACATTTATAGAATAACAGACAAGAAAGTGAATGGATAAGAACGTGCGGGAACCAGTGAAATTATTTCAATACAATACCCTTGGAGCCTTGATGGCTGGCCTTTATGGTGGTACCATGACAGTGGGAGAATTGCTAGAGCATGGTGACCTTGGTTTGGGAACCTTGGATTCTATTGATGGGGAATTGATTGTCTTAGATGGCAAGGCTTATCAAGCCAAAGGCTCAGGAGAGCAACCGGAAATTGTAGAAGTGTCACCAGATGCCCTTATTCCTTACGCAGCAGTGGTACCGCATCAGGCAGAGGTCATTTTCCGCCAGCGCTTTGAGATGACAGACAAGGAATTGGAAGAGCGAATCGAGTCTTATTATGACGGGGAAAATCTTTTCCGCTCTATCAAGATTCGTGGGGAATTTTCACATATGCATGTGCGCATGATTCCCAAGTCGACACCAGATACCAAGTTTGCTGATGTCGCAACCCATCAACCTGAATATAGTCGTGACAATGTGGCGGGAACCATCGTTGGTTTCTGGACGCCTGAGATTTTCCATGGGGTCAGTGTGGCAGGCTACCATCTCCACTTCATCTCAGATGATTTGACCTTCGGTGGGCATGTCATGGACTTTGTCATCAAGGAAGGCATTATCGAGGTGGGAGCAGTTGACCAGTTGGACCAACGTTTCCCAGTCCAAGACCGTCAATACTTGTTTGCTAAGTTCAATGTTGACGAGATGAAAAAAGATATTGAAAAGGCGGAATAGGAGAAGAAAATGACCATTCATATTATCATTACCATGGTGTTGTTGCTAGCTTTCTTGATAGGGAGCATTTGGTATGCCAAAAAGAAATACCAGATTAATTTAGCTGTTTTGGGCTTGGGGGCTGTTGCCTTCTTTGTCTCTTCACAAATTTTGGAAAAACTGGTGCATATCTTAGTTTTGCATCCTCAAAAAGACGGTAGTATTGCCCTCTTGCAAGACCATCCGCTTGTCTATATCATCTATGGCTTAGCCATGGCAGCATTTTTTGAGGAAACTGCTCGTCTTGTTTTCTTCAAATGGTTGGAGAAAAAGAGAAGTTTGGAAAAGGCAGATTCGTTGGCTTATGGATTGGGGCATGGTGGCTTGGAGTTGATTTACCTGGGCCTTACTAGTTTGATTAATCTCTACATCGTGCTCTCAGCAGTTCAAACGCAGGATCCACAGGTCATGCAATTACTGTCTGAAAATATGTTGAAAACTATCCAGTCGCTATCAGTCTGGCAGATTTATTTGCTTGGTTTTGAGAGAATCTTGGCGCTAGGTTTCCAATTACTCTTGACTGTTTGGGTTTACCAAGCTGTTCGCCAGAAGAAATGGATTTATCTCCTAGCTGCCTATGGACTACATGCCTTCTTTGACATAGCACCATCTCTTGCCCAAGTTGGCTGGCTGACAAATCCTGTCTTGGTGGAAGTTGTCCTAGCACTTGAATTTGTTCTGGTTGCCTATGGAACAAAGGCTATCTTTTGCAAAAAATTATAAGAAAAGGGGGAAACCTCTTTTTTTGTTTAAAATAAGCCCAAGATTTTTTTAGGGTCGTCAAATGGTCTTAAAAATGGTATAATGGAATGAATTTTGTAAAAGGAAGAGTGACATGTCTGTAAGAGAAAAAATGCTTGAAATCTTAGAAGGAATTGATATCCGTTTTAAGGAACCCTTGCATAGCTATAGTTATACAAAAGTAGGTGGAGAGGCCGATTATTTGGTCTTTCCACGAAATCGTTTTGAGTTGGCGCGCGTTGTTAAATTTGCCAACCAAGAAAATATTCCTTGGATGGTTCTTGGAAATGCTAGTAACATCATTGTTCGTGACGGTGGGATTCGTGGATTTGTCATCTTGTGTGACAAGCTCAATAATGTTTCTGTTGATGGCTATACTATTGAAGCAGAAGCTGGTGCCAACTTGATTGAAACAACTCGCATTGCCCTTCGTCATAGTTTGACTGGTTTTGAGTTTGCTTGTGGCATTCCTGGAAGTGTTGGTGGTGCTGTCTTTATGAATGCGGGTGCCTATGGTGGCGAGATCGCCCACATCTTGCAGTCTTGTAAGGTCTTGACCAAGGATGGAGAAATCGAGACCCTGTCTGCTAAAGACTTGGCTTTTGGTTACCGTCATTCAGCCATTCAGGAGTCTGGTGCAGTTGTCTTGTCAGCTAAATTTGCCCTTTCTCCAGGAACCCATCAGATTATCAAGCAGGAAATGGACCGTTTGACGCACCTACGCGAACTCAAGCAACCTTTGGAATATCCATCTTGTGGTTCGGTCTTTAAGCGTCCAGTAGGGCATTTTGCAGGTCAATTAATTTCAGAAGCTGGCTTGAAAGGCTATCGTATCGGTGGCGTAGAAGTGTCAGAAAAGCACGCAGGATTTATGATCAATGTTGCAGATGGAACGGCTAAAGACTACGAAGACTTGATTGAGTCTGTTATCGAAAAAGTCAAGGAACACTCAGGTATCACGCTTGAGAGAGAAGTCCGTATTTTAGGTGAAAGCAAGTAGGAAGCTTTAGCTAAAAAGCTGCTGCTATGTCATGGAAAGGGGGTGAAAGCCTATCGTTAGTGCAGAAGAATGTAGGCAGTTCAATCTCCTATACGAGGTAGTAGCGGCCTGACAGAGCCCTGATCTGTTAATTTTAGGCGCATCTGGTTCAGGGAAATCAACCATCCTTAACATCATTGCAGGTTTACTGGATGCAACGACTAACCAACAAGCGAGACGTCCATACGGTCTTCCAATCCTATGCCTTGTTTCCACATATGAATGTGTTTGAAAATGTTGCCTTTCCGCCAATTGAAAAAAGACTCAAGATGGTTCAGTTGGAAGGGTACGAAAAACGTTCCATCCGTAAACTCTCTGGAGGACAACGTCAGCGTGTGGCAATTGCCCGTGCCATCATCAACCAACCTCGTGTGGTTTTGTTGGACGAGCCTTTGTCAGCGCTGGACTTGAAATTAAGAACAGACATGCAGTATGAACTGCGTGAACTACAACAACGATTGGGCATTACCTTTGTCTTTGTCACTCACGATCAGGAAGAAGCTCTTGCCATGAGTGATTGGATTTTCGTTATGAATGATGGCGAGATTGTCCAGTCTGGAACACCTGTGGATATCTACGATGAGCCGATTAACCACTTTGTTGCGACCTTTATCGGTGAGTCAAATATCTTGCCAGGAACCATGATTGAGGACTACTTGGTTGAGTTTAACGGCAAACGCTTCGAAGCAGTTGATGGGGGGATGAAGCCGAATGAACCTGTTGAGGTTGTTATTCGTCCAGAGGACTTGCGTATTACCCTTCCTGAAGAAGGCAAGCTCCAAGTTAAGGTGGATACCCAGCTCTTCCGTGGAGTTCACTATGAAATTATCGCCTATGACGAACTCGGAAATGAATGGATGATCCACTCAACTCGTAAGGCCATTGTTGGTGAGGAAATCGGTCTGGACTTTGAACCAGAAGACATCCACATCATGCGTCTCAACGAAACCGAAGAAGAGTTCGATGCTCGTATCGAGGAGTACGTGGAAATCGAAGAGCAAGAAGCAGGTCTAATCAATGCAATCGAGGAGGAAAGAGATGAAGAAAACAAGCTCTAAACTCTTTGTAGTGCCCTACATGCTCTGGATTGCCCTCTTTGTCCTGGCACCCTTGGTCTTGATTTTCGGACAATCCTTTTTCAACATTGAAGGCCAGTTTAGTTTAGAAAATTATAAATCTTACTTTGCGTCACAAAACTTGACCTACCTAAAAATGAGTTTCAACTCTGTACTCTATGCAGGAATTGTGACCTTTGTGACCTTGCTTATCAGCTATCCAACAGCCCTCTTTTTGACCCGTCTCAAGCACCGTCAACTCTGGCTCATGCTGATTATCCTGCCAACTTGGATCAATTTGCTCCTCAAGGCCTACGCCTTTATCGGAATTTTTGGTCAGAATGGCTCTATTAACCAATTTTTGGAATTCATTGGAATTGGTTCACAACAGTTACTCTTTACCGATTTCTCCTTTATCTTTGTCGCAAGCTATATCGAGCTTCCCTTTATGATCTTGCCGATTTTCAATGTCTTGGATGATATGGACAACAATCTCATCAATGCCAGCTATGACCTCGGTGCGACCAAGTGGGAGACCTTCCGTCATGTCATCTTCCCTCTGTCTATGAACGGAGTGAGAAGTGGGGTCCAGTCTGTCTTTATCCCCAGCTTGAGTCTCTTCATGCTGACCCGTTTGATTGGTGGGAACCGCGTTATCACCTTGGGGACGGCCATTGAGCAGAACTTCCTGACAAATGACAACTACGGTATGGGTTCTACCATCGGTGTGATTCTCATCCTGACCATGTTCATCACCATGTGGGTGACCAAGGAAAGGAGAGAACGATGAAAAAATTTGCCAACCTTTACCTAGGACTGGTCTTTCTTGTCCTCTACCTGCCGATTTTTTACTTGATTGGCTATGCCTTTAATGCAGGCAACGACATGAATAGCTTTACAGGCTTTAGCATGAGCCATTTTAAAACCATGTTTGGCGATGGTCGCCTCATGTTGATTGTGACTCAGACCTTTTTCTTGGCCTTCCTGTCAGCCTTGATTGCGACCATTATCGGGACTTTTGGTGCCATTTACATCTACCAGTCTCGTAAGAAATACCAAGAAGCCTTTCTATCACTCAATAATATCCTCATGGTTGCGCCTGATGTTATGATTGGTGCTAGCTTCTTGATTCTCTTTACCCAACTCAAGTTTTCACTTGGCTTTTTGACAGTTCTTTCTAGTCACGTAGCCTTCTCCATTCCTATCGTGGTTTTGATGGTCTTGCCTCGACTCAAGGAAATGAACGGTGACATGATTCATGCGGCCTATGACCTTGGTGCCAGTCAATTTCAGATGTTTAAGGAAATCATGCTTCCTTACCTGACTCCGTCTATCATTGCAGGTTATTTCATGGCCTTCACCTATTCGCTAGATGACTTTGCCGTGACCTTCTTCGTAACGGGAAATGGCTTTTCAACCCTGTCAGTCGAAATTTACTCTCGTGCTCGTAAAGGGATTTCGCTTGAAATCAATGCCCTGTCTGCCCTTGTCTTTCTCTTTAGTATTATCCTAGTTGTTGGATATTACTTTATCTCACGTGAGAAGGAGGAGCAAGCATGAAAAAACTCTATTCATTTTTAGCAGGAATTGTAGCCATTATCCTCGTCTTATGGGGAATTGCGACGCATTTAGATAGTAAAATCAATAGCCGAGATAGTCAAAAACTGGTTATCTACAACTGGGGGGACTATATTGATCCTGAACTCCTGACTCAGTTCACAGAAGAAACAGGCATCCAAGTCCAGTACGAGACTTTTGACTCCAATGAAGCCATGTATACTAAGATCAAGCAGGGTGGAACGACCTACGATATTGCCATCCCTAGTGAATACATGATCAACAAGATGAAGGACGAAGACCTCTTGGTACCGCTTGACTATTCAAAACTTGAAGGTCTTGAAAATATCGGACCAGAGTTCCTCAACCAGTCCTTTGATCCAGGCAATAAATTCTCCATTCCTTACTTCTGGGGAACCTTGGGAATTGTCTACAATGAAACCATGGTAGAGGAAGCGCCTGAGCATTGGGATGATCTCTGGAAGCCAGAGTATAAGAACTCTATCATGCTTTTTGATGGGGCGCGTGAGGTGCTGGGTCTGGGGCTCAATTCCCTCGGCTACAGCCTTAACTCTAAAAATCAACAGCAGTTGGAAGAGACAGTAGATAAGCTCTATAAACTGACTCCAAATATCAAGGCTATTGTGGCGGACGAGATGAAGGGATACATGATTCAGAACAACGCTGCTATCGGCGTGACCTTCTCTGGTGAAGCCAGCCAAATGCTGGAGAAAAATGAAAATCTACGCTATGTGGTACCGACTGAGGCCAGCAACCTTTGGTTTGACAACATGGTCATTCCCAAAACAGTCAAAAACCAAGATGCAGCCTATGCCTTTATCAACTTTATGTTGAAACCTGAAAATGCTCTTAAAAATGCGGAGTATGTCGGCTATTCAACACCAAACCTACCAGCTAAGGAACTGCTCCCAGAGGAGAAAAAAGAAGATAAAGCCTTCTATCCAGATGCTGAAACTATGAAACACCTAGAAGTTTATGAGAAATTTGACCATAAATGGACAGGTAAATATAGCGACCTCTTCCTACAGTTTAAAATGTATCGGAAGTAGGAGTTAGAAGTCACGGAACGAATCAGTCAAGCTGGTTCGTTTTTTTATGTAAAAGGCAATTTTTGTAACTGTATGTTTTTCTATGATAGTTGCTGTGTTTAGTAATATGAAAATTGAGGATAAAAATAGTGATAAGTGAAATAACGGCGCATTTATTTCAAGATTTTTTTATTTGTTGAATTCTATCTCCTTCATTAAAATTGCTTCATTAAAATTTTTAAAATTGACTACTAGCTACATACGCTTTTACCTCCTTTTATGCTATAATATTCTCAATAGAATCTTTAATCTTCAAATAAATATTCCTTATGGAATAATTCCGTTTTATACCGTTTAGAATATTTAAGAGGATACAATGTTTAATAATGATTCTTTTGGAGCTCGTCTTAAGGAACTGAGAAAGATCAAGAAGTTAACTCAGGTACAAATTTCTGAGATGATTGGTGTATAACAAGGTACTTATTTTCGTTGGGAGAATGGAACTTTAGAACCTAATTTAGACGCCGTTATCAAATTAGCAAAATTATTTGATACCACGACAGATTATTTACTAGGAAAAACGATTTATAGTACTCTAGATGGTATTTCTCATCCAATCACTAGAATTGATATGAAGAAGTTAAAAGAGTTTAATAAAACTGAACTTAATGATTTGAAATTTGCGCTTGTTATGAATGGAATAAAAAAACATTTCACTGTATTTGACTATATGGATGAGCTAGTTTCTGATATAATTTAGATAAAGAAGAGCAAGGAATATTGCCGACTCTCTTTAAAGAGGTTTATGATTATTTTAATGCAGATTAATGGTTTATAAGATTAAGCCTCAATAGATAGAGAATAGTATATTCTTGTTGAGTGATTCTATTTTATGAAGGTTGTTTGTAGTTGAAGGGGGAAATAGATGGACTCTAAAATTGATACAGCTTGGGACTTGTTTCTGGAGGGAAAAACATCAGAAGCTAAAAAGTTGGTTGAACAAGATTTTTCCATTGATACCTGTACAGATTTTAGCCTATTAAATCTGATGGGGTATTTATTATTGGCAGAAAAAGACTATGCTTCATGTACCCATATCTTTGAGAAATACATTTTATTGGCTCAACAAAATGAAGATAAAGAAAATGAACACATTGGCTTACATCAATTAGCTATGATCTATAGAGATCAGGGGGATTTTCATAAGGCTTTAAAACTTATTGAAGATGAAGAGAAGATAGTTGAAGAGCATTTTCCAAATGATAATCTAAAGAAAGCTGTGAATAATTACGAACAGGGCTATGTGAGATTTAAATTAAACAATCTTGATGAGGCTCTTACATTCATGAATCTGTCATTGGAACAATCTTTAGAGACTGATGATGTAATTTCTCAAGCTTGTAGCTATAGAGGGTTAGGTGAAATCTATTCAGCCTTGGAAGATACGGAATTATCCAACACACATTTCAAACAAGCTATAGAACTTTTCGAAAGTGCTGGAGAATTTGAAGGGATAAAGGAAATTGAGGAATTGATTAATGAATGATTTTACATTTAGATTTTGTTAGTAGTTTGCTTTATCTTAAAGAATGTAGATATGCAATTGACAGTCTAGATAATATTAAAGCGAGAGAGTGATATGTTATTTTGGATTTGTTTAATATCAACAATTATATTGGCTAATTTTGTTCTCCTGAAAGAGTAATCAAAGATACAGGAAATTGCTCTGATTCAACGGAGATGATTTCCAGTTGACGCAAGCTTAAAAAAACGTTATAATAAGAAAGTTGAGAATTGATTTTCAGTTGTCTTAGTCCAGAGAAATGGCGGTGCTGCGAGCCATCTAAGCTAGGAAGTCATGCTACTCAATCATACAATTACATAAGAACAAGAGAATGACAAGTTCATTGAATGAAGGTGGTACCGCGGTTTTTCGCCCTTCGTGATATGAGCTTGTCTTTTGATTTTTGGAGGTGTTGATGAAAACATTTCTTGTCAAACAAAAGTTTCGTCTTGGAGGCGAACGCTTCGCTATCAAGGACGACAGGGGAGAAATCGCCTATCAGGTGGAGGGATCATTTTTTAAGATTCCCAAAACTTTTACCATCTATGATGCGACTGGTGAACAGGTTAGTCAGATCAGTAAAGAAATCTTGACCTTGCTTCCTCGTTTTGAGATTCAGCTTCGGGATGGCTCGAGTTTTGTCATTCGCAAGAAGTTGACCTTCTGGCGAGATAAGTATGAGTTCGATAATCTGGGTCTTCGTATCGAGGGCAATATCTGGGATTTGAATTTCAAATTGCTAGATGATCGCGATCAGCTGATTGCGGAAATTAAGAAGGAACTCTTCCATTTGACCTCTACCTATAATGTAACGGTCCTTGAGGACGCTTATGCAGACCTAGTCATTTCCCTCTGTGTCGCGATTGACTATGTGGAAATGCTGGAAAGCCAATCACATTAAACAAGTAAATAAGGAGACAATATGAAACAACTATCTAGTGCCCAAGTACGCCAAATGTGGCTTGATTTCTGGGCGACCAAAGGTCACTCTGTAGAACCATCAGTGAGTTTGGTTCCTGTAAATGACCCAACACTTTTGTGGATCAACTCTGGGGTAGCAACCCTTAAGAAATACTTTGACGGGACCATCATTCCTGAAAATCCACGTATTACCAATGCCCAAAAGGCCATCCGTACCAACGACATCGAAAACGTAGGGAAGACTGCTCGTCACCATACCATGTTTGAAATGTTGGGGAACTTCTCTATCGGAGATTACTTCCGTGACGAAGCAATCACTTGGGCTTATGAGCTTTTGACAAGCCCAGAATGGTTTGACTTCCCTGCTGAAAAACTTTACATGACCTACTATCCAGACGATAAAGATTCTTACAATCGCTGGATTGAAGTGGGAGTGGATCCAAGTCACTTGATTCCTATTGAGGACAACTTCTGGGAAATCGGTGCAGGACCTTCTGGACCAGATACAGAAATCTTCTTTGACCGTGGAGAAGCTTTTGACCCAGAAAATATCGGTCTTCGTCTCCTTGCAGAAGATATAGAAAACGACCGTTACATTGAAATCTGGAACATCGTTTTGTCACAATTTAACGCAGACCCTGCTGTTCCTCGTAGCGAATACAAGGAACTGCCACACAAGAACATTGATACGGGCGCTGGTTTGGAGCGTTTGGTGGCGGTTATCCAAGGGGCTAAGACAAACTTTGAAACAGACCTCTTCATGCCAATCATTCGTGAAGTGGAGAAATTGTCTGGTAAGGTTTATGATCAAGATGGCGACAATATGAGCTTTAAGGTCATCGCTGACCACATCCGTTCCCTTTCATTTGCCATCGGTGATGGTGCCCTTCCAGGAAATGAAGGTCGTGGTTACGTCCTTCGTCGTCTTCTCCGTCGTGCTTCTATGCATGGTCAAAAATTGGGAATCAACGAGCCTTTCCTTTACAAACTCGTTCCAACCGTTGGTAAGATCATGGAAAGCTACTACCCAGAAGTGCTTGAAAAACGTGACTTTATCGAAAAAATCGTTAAGAGCGAAGAAGAATCATTTGCTCGTACCCTTCACTCAGGTCAACACTTTGCCCAAGGCATTGTGGCAGACTTGAAAGAAAAAGGTCAATCTGTCATTGCTGGTTCAGATGTATTCAAACTTTATGACACTTATGGATTCCCAGTTGAATTGACTGAAGAAATCGCTGAAGAAGCCGGCATGACTGTAGACCGTGAAGGTTTTGAAGCAGCCATGAAAGAACAGCAAGAACGCGCGCGTGCGTCAGCTGTCAAGGGTGGCTCAATGGGTATGCAAAATGAAACCCTTCAAAACATCACTGTAGAAAGTGTCTTCAACTACAATGCTAGCCAATTGTCTTCTAAATTGGTGGCTATCGTGGCTGACAATGCAGAAGTAGAAGCTGTGTCAGAAGGAACTGCCTCACTTATCTTTGCGGAAACTCCATTCTACGCTGAAATGGGTGGACAAGTCGCTGACCACGGACAAATCTTGGATGAGTCAGGTAAGGTCGTGGCTGCTGTGACAAATGTTCAGAAAGCACCAAACGGACAAGCTCTTCACACAGTTGAAGTTCTTGCACCGCTTGCCTTGAACCAAGAATATACGCTGGCAATCGATACAAATCGTCGTCACCGTGTTATGAAAAACCACACTGCGACTCACTTGCTTCACGCTGCCCTTCACAATATCCTTGGAAATCACGCAACACAAGCAGGATCTCTTAACGAAGTTGAATTCCTTCGCTTTGACTTTACTCATTTCCAAGCAGTAACTGCAGAAGAATTGCGTGCCATTGAGCAGCAAGTCAACGAGAAAATCTGGGAAGCTCTTGAAGTGAAGACAGTTGAAACGGATATTGATACTGCTAAAGAAATGGGAGCTATGGCTCTCTTTGGTGAGAAATACGGTAAGGAAGTCCGTGTTGTTACTATCGGTGACTACTCTATCGAGCTTTGTGGTGGTACCCACGTTGGCAACACTTCTGAAATTGGTCTTTTCAAGATTGTCAAAGAAGAAGGGATTGGATCAGGAACTCGCCGTATCTTGGCAGTGACTGGTAAGGAAGCCTTTGAGGCCTACCGTGAACAAGAAGATGCTCTTAAAGCTGTCGCAGCAACCTTGAAAGCACCACAAGTCAAGGAAGTACCTCACAAGGTAGAAGGACTTCAAGAACAACTTCGTCAACTTCAAAAAGAAAATGCTGAGTTGAAAGAAAAAGCCGCAGCTGCAGCCGCAGGCGATATCTTCAAGGACGTTAAGGAAGTCAACGGTCACCGTTACATTGCTAGCCAAGTGTCTGTATCTGATGCAGGTGCCCTTCGTACTTTTGCGGATAACTGGAAACAAAAAGACTACTCTGATCTTCTTGTCCTAGTTGCTGCTATCGGTGACAAAGTCAATGTTCTTGTAGCAAGTAAGACAAAAGACCTTCATGCAGGAAACCTTGTCAAAGAATTGGCACCAATCGTCGATGGACGTGGTGGTGGTAAACCAGACATGGCCATGGCAGGAGGAAGCAACCAAGCTAAGATCCAAGAATTGTTGGATGCAGTAGCAGGTAAATTGTAATCAAGTAATACTCTTCGAAAATCTCTTCAAACAACGTCAGCTTCGCCTTGCCGTAGGTATAGGTAACCGACTTCGTCAGTCTTATCTACAACCTCAAAACTGTGTTTTTAGCAACCTGCGGCTAGCTTCCTAGTTTGCTCTTTGATTTTCATTGAGTATAAAGATCTATCCATTTGGGTAGGTCTTTTTGTGAATGCAAAAAAGCCAAATCCGCTTGGACCTGACTTGATTATTAAGAACTATTAGATTGTATTGGATGCCCAGACACTTACCGAAGCAGCTGAGACAGGGAATTGTCCATAACCTTCCTCATCGATTGTAACTTGACCTTGGTGGTTTCCAAGTAAATCTACAAAAGTTTGGTTAGCCCATTCTTGGCCGACAAACATTGATTTGCTGTTTTCTTGGTCATTTGAAATCAAGACTGCGATTGGGGATTGATTTTCAGCACCTGAACGGACCCAACCGATACAGTTAGCGTGGTCAAAGTAGTCTGTTTGTTCTCCATAGGCCAAATCTTTTCGGATGGTTAGGAGGCGGTCAAGGACTTCTTTGAAATCTTGTTGAGCATATTGCCCTGAAATCCCATAGTAGTCGCCGTAAAAGACACATGGAAGACCATTTTGGCGTAACAGAATGAGGGCATAGGCTGCTGGTTTGAACCATTCTTCAACGGTAGACTCAAGAGCCTGACCTCGTTGTGTATCGTGGTTGTCGACAAAAGTCACAGCCTTGTCAGGCTTGAGTTCAACCAAGCTATCTGTAAAAATACCACGAAGGTCGTAGTTGGAACCTGCTCGGCTAGCATCAAAGAGATTCAGGTGGAGACGAACATCGACAAGGTCAAAGCGTTCTTCCGTTTTTTCAAGATAGTCTAGATTGGCTTCCTTGTCTGGATTCCAAAATTCACCGAACACATAGAAATCTTGACCATATTTTTCCTTCATATCACGGATAAAATTGCTCATGAAGAAAGAGTCAATGTGTTTAACGGCATCCAAGCGGAAACCAGCTACACCAGTCGTTTCCATGAACCAGTCAGCCCAGTCATAGATATTTTGGATGACTTCAGGATGTTTAAAGTCTAGGTCGGCATACATGAGGTAGTCATAGTTACCGTTTTCATTATCGACCAATTCCTCATTTGCCCAACCCTTGTTGTCTCCTTGAATAAGATAAATCCCAGACTTTCGGCGTTTGGCATCATAGTCTGTACCGGTGAAGTGGTACCAGTGCCAGTGGAAGTCATTGTAGGTATCGTGGCGACCATCGAAGGTAAAGCTAGTCCAGCCATTGATGGTGAAGGGTTCCCCAAGTTCAACTGTACGGTCTACAGGATCCACTTCAATAACCTGAAAGGCTTCCATGTGATCGGCTGCAGCCTTGTGATTGAGTACCACATCGGCCATAGGCTGGATTCCCTGTGCTTTTAGGGTTTGAATAGCTTGAAGATAGTCTTCTTTGAAACCATACTTGGTGCGGATAGTACCTTTTTGGTTAAACTCTCCTAGGTCGAATAAGTCATAGACCCCATAGCCGACATCTTTTTCATTGGTTGCCTTAAAAGCTGGTGGCATCCAGACGTGGCTAATCCCCAGATGAGCTAGGTGTGGAGCATCTTCAGCTAGGCGCGTCCAGTGTTGGCCGTCGTGGGGCAGATACCATTCAAAGTATTGCATGAGTGTTTGATTTTGCATGATGTTTCCTCTTACTTGTCAATCTTGTTCTTTATTCTATCATAAAGTATTGGTTAGCGCCAACGTTTGCATAAAATAGAAGGAAACTATTTTAACTACTTAAAATAAAGTATTGATTTTTTTGTATCAAAGTGCTAGTATAATAGTATGTAATATAGTTAAAGATAGGAGTCATCCCATGATTGAATTTCAAAATGTTAGTAAGTTGTATGGTGATAAAGAGGCTTTGAGCAATCTCAATTTGCAGATTGAAAATGGGGAGATTATGGGCTTGATTGGCCATAATGGGGCTGGAAAATCGACCACTATAAAATCCTTAGTCAGTATCATTTCGCCCAGCAGTGGTCGTATTTTGGTAGACGGTCAGAATTTATCGGAAAATCGCTTAGAAATCAAACGAAAGATTGGCTACGTAGCAGACTCGCCTGACTTATTTTTACGTTTAACGGCCAATGAATTTTGGGAATTGATTGCTTCATCCTATGATCTGACTAGCTCTGATTTGGAGGCTAGTCTAGCTAGGCTATTGAGTGTTTTTGATTTTGCTGAAAACCGCTATCAGGTTATTGAAACCCTTTCTCACGGAATGCGTCAGAAAGTCTTTGTCATTGGGGCACTCTTGTCTGATCCTGATATTTGGGTCTTGGACGAACCCTTGACTGGTTTGGATCCCCAGGCTGCCTTTGATTTGAAGCAAATGATGAAGGAACATGCGCAAAAAGGCAAGACAGTCTTGTTTTCAACCCATGTCCTAGAGGTGGCAGAGCAAGTCTGTGATCGGATTGCCATTTTGAAAAAGGGGCATTTGATCTATTGTGGTAGCGTAGAGGACTTGAGAAAAGACCACCCAGACCAGTCTTTGGAAAGTATCTACCTTAGCCTTGCTGGTAGAAAAGAGGAGGTTTCAGATGCGTCTCAAGGTCATTAAAAAATTAGTTGATATCAATATCCTCTATTCATCTAAGGAAGCTAATCTGGCTAACCTACGAAAGAAGCAGGCTAAGAATCCTGGGAAAAAAGTAAATGTTTCCGCTAGAGTCCTAAGTTCTTACATTTTTTCCAGTCTTTTATTACTTATCTTTTTTAGTAATATAGCCTTTCGTTTTCCTTTTGAGGAAAGTCCTGTTCATTTTAGTTTCATGGTTGCTATTTTCCTAGTGCTTGCCTTTTCAACTTCTTTCACTGCATTTTACAATGTCTTTTATGAGAGTAAGGACTTGGCATCTTATAGGCCCTATGCTTTTAAAGAATCAGAGATTATAATTGCTAAAGGACTGTCTGTCCTCTTGCCAGCTCTAGCTGGAATTGTACCAATCCTAGCTTATTTTCTAGCCCTCTACATTAGGCTAGCTCCTTCTCTTTGGCTGGGTTTTCCTTTGATGCTACTGTCCTTGGACTTATTATTTGTCTCTGTTACTTTAGTGATGGTAGTGGCAGTACATTTCTTGGCTCAGACTAGGGTCTTCAGAAAGTATAAGTCTATTTTTTCGAATGTGATGATTGGGATAGGAGTTCTCATACCTTTAATATTTGTCTTCTTTCTACAGTCGACTTCTGGACGTATTGTTGACAAAGTTAGAGACATTCCATTTCTCCTTTATCCTATTCATCTCTTTTACAAAATAGCAGTGGAGCCTTTTTCGACAGAAGCCATCCTGGGTCTGTTCGCTTGGATAGGACTAACTCTCTTCTTGCTTTACTTGAGCAAAAAGAAGGTTTTTCCTCGTTTTTATGACGTGATTCTGCTTAACAGTGAGGAGAAGGTCAAGAAAGAACGTCGCAGCAAGGAGAGAATTTCAACTACTAAAAAGGGATTTTTCCGCATGGTTTTACGCTACCACCTCACCCTCTTGGGACAGGGAACTGGCGTGGTTACAGTGCTTTTTACAAGTGCTTTCCTTCCTTATCTCATGATGATTGGTCTGATTTCCAAAATCCGAGATTCTCAGATAGTTCCAGACATTCATCCTCCATACTGGTTACCCTTGTTTTTTATAGCTCTTTTTATAGCAGTTGTCAATAACAATATCACCAGCCTGCCTTCAATTGCCTTGTCTTTAGAGAGGGAAAATTTTGATTTTCTGAAGAGTTTACCCTTTGACTTTGCTCGTTATGTGAAAGTGAAATTTTGGATTATATTTGCTGTCCAGTCCTTTTTACCAATTCTGACTTTACTTGGTCTTTCTCTATATCTAGGCTTGCCCCTCCTTTCGATGATTTACCTTCTTGTAGTCTGGACCCTTGCCAGTGTCATCCTTTCTTGTCACCATTATTTTAAGGATGTGAAAAATTTGTCAACCAATTGGAGTAACATTACGGACCTAGTGAATCGTTCAAATGGTATAGTCAAAATTGTTTTACTCTTAATTTATTGTGTTATCTTGTCGATTTCAGCCCTTGTGAGCATATTCTTGGTTCGGTCTCTCTCTACTATCCTTGCCATCAGCTTGGGAGTAGGAGTTCTTATCCTCTTGCTTGCTCTTGCTATTTTTGGCTATCATTACTACCTGTCACGCATATTGACAGAAATAGAAAAAAGATGAGATAGTTGGTCGCTTGCTTGATAAATTTTATAAAAAGAAATGAAGCTGAGCAAAAAACACTTCTAACTATCAAAAAAACGAGTATTTCCGTAGATGGAGATACTCGTTTTTCTATGCCATTTTTCTTATCATAACAAAAAACGACTAGAAATTTATAACAATGTATAAATCCTACAGCATAAATTGCTTAAATTTTGGACTAGATTTTATCTATGATGTTTTGAAGATTAATGGAGCTTGAGATGTTTGCTATTATGGATAGTGTACAAAGTAAATTGTTACTGGCGAGCTCTCTTATACTTCCGGGTCTACCTTTATCTAGTTAATCTTATAAAAATTTGTTTTATACTCAATGCAAAACAAAGAGCAAACTAGGAAGCTAGCCTCAGGTTGCTCAAAGCACCACTTTGAGGTTGCAGATAAAGCTGGCGTGGTTTGAAGAGTATTAGACTAATTTCCACTTTGGTCAGGCAAGTGGAAGTTACTGAAATAATTCCTATTTGTAAAATTCTGATAAGTCTTGGCTGATTTTGGAGAAATGTGGTATAATTTTTCTTATGGAAAAGATTATCATTACAGCAACTGCTGAAAGTATTGAACAAGTTAAACAACTGCTCGAAGTTGGCGTAGATCGTATCTATGTTGGTGAGAAAGATTTTGGCCTTCGTCTGCCAACAACTTTTAGTCATGACCAATTGCGTGAAATTGCTAAGTTGGTTCATGAAGCAGGTAAGGAATTGATTGTTGCAGTTAATGCCCTCATGCACCAAGATATGATGGACCATATCAAGCCCTTCCTGGACTTCTTGGAAGAAATCAAGACAGATTACATTACGATTGGGGATGCAGGTGTCTTTTATGTGGTCAACCGCGATGGTTATTCCTTTAAAACCATCTATGATGCCTCAACTATGGTAACTAGCAGTCGTCAGATTAACTTCTGGGGACAAAAGGCTGGCGCATCTGAGGCTGTTTTGGCGCGTGAAATTCCATCAGCTGAACTCTTCAAAATGCCAGAGATTTTGGAAATTCCTGCTGAAGTGTTGGTTTACGGAGCTAGCGTTATCCATCATTCTAAACGTCCGCTCTTGCAAAATTACTATAACTTTACGCACATCGATGATGAAAAGACTCGCAAGCGTGACCTTTTCTTGGCTGAGCCAAGTGACCCAGAGAGCCACTATTCCATTTTTGAAGACAATCATGGAACCCACATTTTTGCCAACAATGACCTTGATTTGATGACCAAATTGACAGAATTGGTAGAGCATGGTTTTACTCACTGGAAATTAGAAGGTCTCTATACACCTGGTCAGAACTTTGTTGAGATTGCAAAACTCTTTATCCAAGCGCGTAGCTTGATTCAAGAGGGGAACTTTAGCCATGACCAAGCCTTCTTGCTAGATGAAGAAGTGCGCAAGTTACACCCTAAAAACCGTTTCCTTGATACAGGATTTTATGACTACGATCCTGACATGGTTAAATAAAGTAAATGATTCGTTGAGAGAAGGAAGATGCAAACATTTCTTCTCTCAATTTTTCTTATTCTCCAATATTTTCAAAAAATAAGTAGTCTAGAATGCTCTGTTTGCTGAGATTTTTAAGAAAAGTAAGCTTCTTGAGTTTGAAAATTATCCTATGTTTGCAGGTGCCAAATGGCCCTTTTTTTGGTATAATTTTTTATAATGAAAACGATTGGTAATCGCTATGTTGTGGTGGATTTAGAGGCAACTAGCACAGGTAGTAAGGCTAAAATTATCCAAGTGGGAATTGTCGTGATTGAGGATGGAAAAATCGTCGATCACTATACGACGGATGTCAATCCACATGAACCCTTGGATGCTCATATCAAAGAACTGACAGGATTGACAGACCAACGTCTGGCGCAAGCACCTGATTTTTCGCAAGTTGCTAGAAAAATCTTTGACTTGGTGGAGGATGGGATTTTTGTAGCCCATAATGTTCAGTTTGATGCCAATCTCTTGGCGGAAAATTTATTTTTTGAAGGCTATGAACTAAGAAATCCTCGTGTTGACACGGTCGAATTGGCCCAGGTCTTTTTCCCTGAACTGGAAAAATATAGTTTGCCGATTTTGTGTCGAGAATTAGGAATTCCTCTAAAACATGCTCATACAGCCCTTTCAGATGCCCAAGCTACTGCGGAATTACTCTTATTTCTACGGAAAAAGATGGCCCAGCTTCCTAAAGGTCTCTTGGAACGCTTGCTGGAAATGGCTGATGCTCTCTTATATGAGTCCTACTTGGTTATTGAGGAAATTTATCGCAACCAATCTATCCTGAATTCTTCAGATTTGGTCCAAGTTCAAGGACTATATTTCAAGAAAACTGGAGCTACCCTGAAGCCACGAAAACTATCCCAAGATTTTTCTAAAAATATTTCTCTGTTGAACCTTGAAGTGAGGGAGGAACAAGAAAGTTTTGCTAAAGAGATTAGCTTGCTATTGAAAGATGAGCCTGTATCATTAATTCAAGCGCCGACTGGGATTGGGAAAACCTATGGCTATCTCTTACCTGCTTTGTCCCAAGTGGAAAATCGTCAGATTGTCCTTAGCGTTCCGACAAAGATTCTTCAAAATCAGATCGTGGAAGAAGAAGGTAAACGTCTTAAGGATGTGTTCCATATAGATATTCATAGTTTAAAGGGACCGCACAATTATCTGAAGTTGGATGCCTTTTATCGTTCCTTGCAGGAAAATGATGAAAATCGCTTATTTAGACGTTTTAAAATGCAACTCTTGGTCTGGTTGACTGAGACAGAGACAGGAGATTTGGATGAAATTGGGCAACTCTACCGTTACCAACATTTTCTGACAGATCTTCGTCATGACGGGAATTTATCATCCAAGAGCTTATTTGTGACGGAAGATTTTTGGAAACGTAGTCAAGAAAGGGCACAAACCTGCAAGCTTTTAGTGACCAATCATGCCTATCTTGTAACCAGACTTGAAGATAATCCTGAATTTGTCAGTGACCGTTTATTGATTATTGATGAAGTTCAAAAGATCTTGTTGGCTCTAGAAAATCTGCTTCAAGAGACCTACGATATCCAGTCTATTATCGATTTGCTTGATAAGGCTTTACTGGAGGAGCAAAATAAGGTTCAACAACGAATACTAGAAAGTATTCGCTTTGAGTGCCTCTACTTGATAGAACAATTTCAGTCTGGCAAATCTAGGAAAAATATCTTAGATTCTCTGACCAATCTCCACCAGTATTTTTCAGAATTAGAAGTAGAAGGTTTTGAGGAGTTGGTTCGCTATTTTACGGCTGAAGGTGATTACTGGCTTGAAGCAACTGAAACGAGTCAAAAGAAAATTCAGATTTCTTCTACGAAATCAGGCCGTATTCTTCTATCTTCCTTAGTGCCTGATTCATGTCAAGTCTTGGGAGTGTCGGCCACTCTTGAGATTAGTCAAAGAGTTACTTTGGCAGAACTTTTGGGGTATCCTGAAGCTAAATTTGTTAAGATTGAAGCTGGTAAAAAACAGGATCAAGAAGTGGTCTTGGTCAAAGATTTTCCTCTAGTAACAGAAACCTCCTTAGAAGTCTACGCCAAAGAGGTATCTGATTTGCTGATGGATGTTCAAGCTTTCCAGCAACCGATTTTAGTTCTCTTTACTGCTAAAGACATGCTTCTAGCAGTATCGGATTTACTTCCAGTTAGCCATCTGGCCCAGTATAAAAATGGCGATGTTCATCAACTGAAGAAACGCTTTGAAAAAGGAGAACAACAAATCCTGCTTGGTGCAGCAAGTTTCTGGGAGGGAGTTGATTTTTCAAGTCATCCTTTTGTGATTCAAGTTGTACCAAGACTTCCTTTCCAAAATCCTCAAGAGCCCTTGACGAAAAAGATTAATCAGGAACTAATTCAAGAAGGGAAAAATGCCTTTTATGATTATCAATTGCCAATGGCCATTATTCGTTTAAAACAGGCTTTAGGAAGAAGTATGAGACGCGAACACCAACGTTCCTTAACTCTTATTTTGGATAGGAGAATTGTCGGAAAACGATATGGCAAGCAAATAGTGACTTCTCTAGCAAAAGAAGCGACTGTTAAAACCGTTTCTCGATCCGAAGTTGATGAGGCTGTTGATAAATTTTTAAATGAACTTTGATAAATAGTATTGTATGAAAGTATAAGGTTAGTGTATATGAAACGTTCTCTCGACTCTAGAGTCGATTATAGTTTGCTATTGCCAGTATTTTTTCTACTGGTTATTGGTGTGGTGGCTATCTATATAGCTGTTAGTCATGATTATCCAAACAATATTCTGCCCATTTTAGGGCAGCAGGTTGCTTGGATCGCCTTGGGGCTTGTGATTGGTTTTGTGGTCATGCTCTTTAATACAGAATTTCTTTGGAAAGTGACCCCTTTTCTATATATGTTAGGCTTAGGACTTATGGTCTTGCCGATTGTCTTTTATAATCCAAGCCTAGTTGCATCAACGGGTGCCAAAAACTGGGTATCAATAAATGGAATTACTCTCTTCCAACCGTCAGAATTTATGAAGATATCCTATATCCTCATGTTGGCTCGTGTGATTGTCCAATTTACAAAGAAACATAAGGAGTGGCAACGTACAGTACCTTTGGACTTTTTATTAATTTTTTGGATGATTGTCTTTACCATTCCAGTCCTAGTTCTTTTGGCACTTCAAAGTGACTTGGGGACGGCTTTGGTTTTTGTAGCTATTTTCTCAGGAATCGTCTTACTATCAGGAGTTTCTTGGAAAATTATTATTCCAGTATTTGTGACTGCTGTAACAGGAGTTGCTGGATTCTTAGCCATTTTTATCAGTAAGGGTGGCCGGGCTTTTCTCCATCAATTGGGGATGCCGACCTACCAAATCAATCGTATCTTGGCTTGGCTCAATCCATTTGACTTTGCCCAAACAACCACTTACCAGCAGGCTCAAGGACAAATCGCCATTGGGAGCGGTGGCTTATTTGGACAAGGGTTTAATGCTTCTAATCTGCTTATTCCAGTTCGAGAGTCGGATATGATTTTCACGGTCATTGCAGAAGATTTTGGCTTTATTGGCTCTGTCCTTGTTATTGCCCTTTATCTCATGCTGATTTACCGTATGTTGAAGATTACTCTTAAATCAAATAACCAGTTCTACACCTATATTTCTACAGGTTTGATTATGATGTTGCTCTTCCACATTTTTGAAAATATCGGCGCTGTGACGGGCTTGCTTCCTTTGACTGGGATTCCCTTGCCTTTTATTTCGCAAGGAGGATCGGCTATTATCAGTAACTTGATTGGTGTTGGCTTGCTTTTATCGATGAGTTACCAGACAAACCTAGCTGAAGAAAAGAGTGGAAAAGTCCGACTCAAGCGGAAAAAGGTTGTATTAAAACAAATCAAATAAGGAGAAAATCATGGTTAAAGTAGCAGTTATGTTGGCTCAGGGCTTTGAAGAAATTGAAGCTTTGACAGTTGTGGATGTTTTGCGTCGTGCCAATATTACTTGTGATATGGTAGGATTTGAAGAGCAAGTGACAGGTTCGCATGCAATCCAAGTAAGAGCAGATCGTGTCTTTGATGGTGATTTATCAGACTATGACATGATTGTCCTTCCTGGCGGGATGCCTGGTTCTGCACATTTGCGTGACAATCAGGCCTTAATTCAAGAATTGCAAAATTTCGAGCAAGAAGGGAAGAAACTGGCAGCTATTTGTGCGGCGCCAATTGCCCTCAATCAGGCAGGGCTATTGAAAAACAAGCAGTACACTTGTTATGACGGCGTTCAAGAGCAAATCTTTGATGGTCAATATGTCAAGGAAACAGTAGTGGTAGATGGTCATTTGACAACCAGTCGAGGCCCCTCAACAGCCCTTGCCTTTGCCTACGAATTGGTGGAGCAATTAGGAGGAGACGCAGAGACTTTACGAACAGGAATGCTCTATCGAGATGTCTTTGGTAAAAATCAATAAAACGGGAGTTACCCTCTCGTTTTTTTATGTGGAAAACTCAGGGAAATCATCGCTTTTTTCATAAAAAAATGCTATAATGAAGGGTATGAAATATCACGATTATATCTGGGATTTAGGTGGAACTTTACTGGATAATTACGAAACTTCAACAGCTGCATTTGTTGAAACATTGGCATTGTATGGCATCACACAAGACCATGATAGTGTCTATCAGGCTTTAAAGGTTTCTACTAATTTTGCGATTGAGACATTCGCTCCCAACTTAGAGAATTTTTTAGAAAAGTATAAGGAAAATGAAGCCAGAGAGCTAGAACATCCGATTTTATTTGATGGAGTTTCTGATTTATTGAAAGATATCTCAAATCAAGGTGGCCGTCATTTTTTGGTCTCTCACCGAAATAATCAAGTCTTGGAAATTTTAGAAAAAACCTCTATAGCAGCTTATTTTACAGAAGTGGTGACTTCTAACTCAGGCTTTAAGAGAAAGCCAAATCCTGAGTCCATGATTTATTTAAGAGAAAAGTATCAAATTAGTTCAGGGATTGTTATTGGTGACCGGCCGATTGATATCGAAGCAGGTCAAGCTGCTGGACTAGCTACCCACTTGTTTACTAGTATCGTGAATTTAAGACAAGTATTAGACATGTAAGAAAAAGGAATAAGATGACAGAAGAAATCAAAAATCTGCAGGCACAAGATTATGATGCCAGTCAAATTCAAGTTTTAGAGGGCCTAGAGGCTGTTCGTATGCGTCCAGGGATGTATATCGGGTCAACCTCAAAAGAAGGTCTTCACCATCTAGTCTGGGAAATCGTTGATAACTCAATCGATGAGGCCTTGGCAGGATTTGCCAGCCATATTCAAGTCTTTATTGAGCCTGATGATTCGATTACAGTTGTTGATGATGGGCGTGGTATCCCAGTCGATATTCAGGAAAAAACAGGTCGACCTGCCGTTGAGACTGTCTTTACAGTCCTTCACGCTGGAGGAAAATTTGGCGGTGGCGGCTACAAGGTTTCAGGTGGTCTTCACGGAGTAGGGTCATCAGTAGTTAATGCCCTTTCCACTCAATTAGATGTTCATGTCCACAAAAACGGTAAGATTCACTACCAAGAATACCGTCGTGGTCATGTTGTCGCAGACCTTGAGGTGGTTGGAGATACGGATAAAACCGGAACAACAGTTCACTTCACGCCGGACCCAGAGATTTTCACTGAAACAACAACCTTTGATTTTGATAAACTAAATAAACGGATTCAAGAGTTGGCCTTTCTAAATCGCGGTCTTCAAATTTCAATCACAGATAAGCGTGAAGGTTTGGAACAAACCAAGCATTACCACTATGAAGGTGGGATTGCTAGTTACGTTGAATATATCAACGAGAACAAGGATGTAATCTTTGATACACCAATCTATACAGACGGTGAGATGGATGATATCACAGTTGAAGTAGCCATGCAGTATACAACGGGTTACCATGAAAACGTCATGAGTTTCGCCAATAATATTCATACCCATGAAGGTGGAACGCATGAACAAGGTTTCCGTACAGCCTTGACACGTGTCATCAACGATTATGCTCGTAAGAATAAGTTACTAAAAGACAATGAAGACAACCTGACAGGGGAAGATGTTCGCGAAGGATTAACTGCAGTTATCTCAGTTAAACACCCAAATCCACAGTTTGAAGGACAAACTAAGACCAAACTGGGGAATAGCGAAGTGGTCAAGATTACCAATCGACTTTTCAGTGATGCCTTCTCTGATTTCCTTATGGAAAATCCACAGATTGCCAAGCGCATCGTGGAAAAAGGGATTTTGGCTGCCAAGGCTCGTGTTGCTGCCAAGCGTGCGCGTGAAGTCACTCGTAAAAAATCTGGTTTGGAAATTTCCAATCTTCCAGGGAAACTAGCAGACTGTTCTTCTAACAATCCTGCTGAAACAGAACTCTTCATTGTCGAAGGAGACTCAGCGGGTGGGTCAGCCAAATCTGGTCGTAACCGTGAGTTCCAGGCAATTCTTCCAATCCGCGGTAAGATTTTGAACGTTGAAAAAGCAAGTATGGATAAGATTCTTGCTAATGAAGAAATTCGTAGTCTTTTCACAGCGATGGGAACTGGATTTGGTGCAGAATTCGATGTTTCAAAAGCCCGTTACCAAAAGCTCGTTTTGATGACCGATGCCGATGTCGATGGAGCCCATATTCGTACTCTTCTTCTAACCTTGATTTATCGTTATATGAAACCAATACTAGAAGCTGGTTATGTTTATATTGCCCAACCTCCAATCTATGGTGTCAAGGTTGGAAGCGAGATTAAAGAATATATCCAGCCAGGAGCGGATCAAGAAATTAAACTCCAAGAAGCCTTGGCCCGCCATAGTGAAGGACGTGCCAAACCAACCATTCAGCGGTATAAAGGTTTGGGTGAAATGGATGATCACCAGTTGTGGGAAACAACCATGGATCCCGAACATCGCTTGATGGCAAGAGTTTCTGTGGACGATGCTGCAGAAGCAGATAAAATCTTTGATATGTTGATGGGGGATCGAGTAGAGCCTCGTCGCGAGTTTATCGAAGAAAATGCCGTCTATAGTACACTTGATGTCTAAAAAATCGGGAGAAGTAGTTCCCTTGGTCTAAAAAATATGATATAATCGTTACGATTGTTTCAAGTAAAAAAGGAGTTTAATATGTCTGGTAGTCTAGTAATATATCTTATAATTGCAGTTGCAATTTTATTGCTGATTTCATACGCTATAGCAATTTATGTACGGAAACGTAATGAAAGTAAATTAGCAATTTTAGAAGGGAAAAAAGAAGAGCTCTACAATCTTCCAGTTAATGATGAAGTTGAAGCTGTTAAAAATATGCACTTGATTGGACAAAGTCAAGTGACTTTCCGTGAATGGAACCAAAAATGGGTTGATTTATCTCTTAATTCTTTTGCCGATATCGAAAATAATCTTTTCGAGGCAGAAGGTTACAATAACTCATTCCGTTTTTTCAAAGCGAGTCATCAAATTGATCAAATCGAGAGTCAAATTACCTTGATTGAAGAAGATATTGCGGCAATTCGCAATGCCTTGGCAGATTTGGAGAAACAAGAGTCTAAAAATAGTGGACGTGTTCTTCATACCTTGGACTTGTTTGAAGAGTTGCAACACCGAGTTGCTGATCATTCTGAAGAATATGGTCAAGGTTTATCTGAAATTGAAAAACAATTGGAAAATATCCAATCAGAGTTTTCTCAGTTTGTAACTTTAAATTCGTCAGGTGACCCAGTAGAAGCTGCTGTGATTTTGGATAATGCTGAAAATCATATTTTGGCTTTAACGCATATTGTTGATCGTATACCAGCAATTGTAGCAACATTATCTAAAGATCTACCTGATCAACTGGAAGATTTAGAAGATGGCTACCGTAAGCTTTTAGATGCTAATTATCATTTTGCTGAAACGGATATTGAAGCGCGTTTCCAACTACTGTATGAAGCTCTCAAGAAAAATCATGAGAATATTGCGAAACTAGAATTGGATAATGCAGAGTACGAAAATACTCAAATCCAAGAAGAGATTAATGCACTTTATGATATCTTTACAAGAGAAATTGCGGCACAGAAAGTAGTAGAAGGTTTAGTAGCAACACTTCCTACTTATCTTCAACACATGAAGGAAAATAATGCTTTATTGATAGAAGATATTGAGCGTTTGAGTAAAAGTTATTTACTTTCTGAATCGGATGCAAGTCATGTTCGTCGTTTACAGTCCGAATTAGAAAGCTTTGAGACTGCTATTATTGAGGCAACTTCAAATCAAGATGAACCAACTCAAGCATATTCAATTCTTGAAGAAAATCTTGAATCTTTACAGGAAAATCTTAAAGAGATTGAAGATGAACAGATTTCAGTTAGTGAGCGTCTTGCACGAATTGAGAAAGATGATATCAATGCACGTCAAAAGGCAAATGTATATGTTAAT
Organism: Streptococcus mitis SK575; assembly: GCF_000257865.1. Lineage (GTDB taxonomy): Bacteria > Bacillota > Bacilli > Lactobacillales > Streptococcaceae > Streptococcus > Streptococcus mitis_CQ. The sequence continues at coordinate 39,826 of NZ_AICU01000079.1, forward strand.
CGTCTCCATACAATCAAGAGATATATGGAAAAACGGAACCTACCTGGTATTCCACAAACTTTCTTGAAGTTATTCTTTACAGCAAGTAATAATACGGAAGATTTAATGGCTGAATTAGAGCAAAACTTAGTCAATATAGAATCAGTTAACCGTATTCTTGAAATTGCAACGAATGATATGGAAGCTTTAGAAACGGAAACTTATAATATTGTTCAGTATGCAACCTTGACAGAACAACTCTTACAATATTCTAACCGTTACCGCTCATTTGATGAGCGCATTCAAGAAGCCTTTAATGAAGCTTTGGACATTTTTGAGAAAGAATTTGATTACCACGCTTCATTTGACAAGATTTCTCAAGCATTGGAAGTAGCAGAGCCTGGTGTAACCAACCGCTTTGTTACCTCGTATGAGAAAACACGTGAAACGATTCGTTTTTAATAAAAGAAAAAGATTTGATTGTGTGAGAAGCAGAATCAAATCTTTTTTATTATTTGTCTATAAAATCTTGTATGATAAGATCTCAAGATAAAAAATTGGAGACAATTTAAAAAGCAAGTCAGAACCTATGTTTGGTCTATAAGGTTCAATAGCTTTCTAATCTCTCCAAAATTTTATTTGATTGGAATCGAAATCCCAATTAATTTTTCTGAGTAGAGTGTTTTGATATTGCCCTCATCAATAGAGTCCTTATCAATTTTACGTTTCAAGAAAAACTCTTGGATGGCTTCGATTTCAGTCTCTCGAATAGCACGGTGTTTGTTTGAGATGAGGATTTCATAGTGAAGCGGAGCTTGGGTAAAAATAACATCCGTATTTCCCGCAGAATAGACCTCAACAAGGGTTGCATCGGTACTTTCTAGCTGGCTTTTAACAAGTTGCGAGTGTGAGTTTGTCGTATTGATAAGCTTCATAACATTTCCTCCGATTTTCTAATTCTATTATAGCACTTTTTGAATAAAGTAGCTTGATTTAGTCAATCTTATGCTGTTTTTTCCAAGATTGGATTGCCCATTTATGGCTACCACGTTTGAGATTTTCAATAGCCTCGTCAATAGGGAACCAGGCGATATGATTAAAGTCTTCTAGTGGCTTTTGCACTTCTTTGAAAGAAGTTGCTTCATAGAGGTAGGCAGGATTGTAGTAGTAGGTGTCACGGTGACGAGAATAGAAATATTCGTCAGCTTGTCCATAATAAGTACCAATTTCAGCTGTGAAGCCAAGCTCTTCAATCAATTCACGTTTTAGGGCTTCCTGATGGTTCTCACCAGCTTCAATTTCACCACCTGGTAGGAACCAAGCGCCATTGGGTGCTTGAACAAGAACAATTTGTTTTTGTTCAGCATCAGGGATAACTGCATATACGCCATAGCGTGAAACATAGTCTGTATTCGCTTTTTTTTCTCCGAAAGTTGGGTTTGCCATTGCATTTTCCTCATTATCTAGTATCGTTATTATTATCATAATGGACAAAGGGCAAGCTGTCAAGAAATTACAGTTATTTTAGTAAAAAAGAAGCAGAAAATTTTCATTTTCTACTTCTTTTCTATAGTATTTATTTTTCTGTCTCAGAAGTTTTAACTTCTGCTTTTTTGGCAGATTTGATTTGAATCTTGCCCTTGCTGGTCATAACTGCCTTGAGGTCTTTTTCGATTGGATTTTCAAGGTAGTAGTCAGTGATTGCGTCCTCAATATAGTCTTGAATAGTACGACGAAGTGGGCGTGCTCCCATTTTTGGATCATAACCGAGGTCAACTAATTTTTCCTTGACCTTTTCAGTTACATCTAAATGAATATTGTTGCTAGAAAGGCGCTTGTTAACGTCTGCTAGCATGAGCTCGACAATCTGAAGGAGGTTATCCTTGCTGAGAGCCTTAAATTCGATAATGCCATCAAAACGGTTCATAAACTCTGGGCTAAAGAAGTTGCCGAGTTCACCAAGAACAGAGTTGGTACGTCCTTCTCTAGCAGCTCCAAATCCAACGCTGGCTTCTGCCTTACCTGTACCTGCATTTGAGGTCATGATAATGATGGCATCCTTGAAGCTAACGGTGCGCCCCTGCCCATCTGTCAAACGACCATCGTCCAAGACCTGAAGGAACATATGCATGACATCTGGATGGGCTTTTTCTACTTCATCGAGAAGGATGAGAGAATATGGATTGCGTCGAACTTTTTCAGTTAATTGCCCAGCCTCATCGTAGCCAACATAACCTGGAGGGGCGCCGACCAACTTAGCCACGCTGTGTTTTTCCATGTATTCGCTCATGTCAAAGCGTATCATACTGTCAGCAGAACCAAAGAGTTCAATGGCTAGTTGTTTGGAAAGTTCTGTCTTACCGACGCCAGTTGGTCCGACGAAGAGGAAGCTTCCGATTGGGCGGTTAGGCGTACCGAGACCGACACGATTACGGCGAATAGCCTTGGCAATTTTATCGACAGCATCATCTTGCCCAATAACATGAGACTTGAGGTCTTCAGCTAGATGGATAAGTTGAGATTGTTCTTTCTCTTTCAAATCGCCAACAGGAATATTGGTTTTCTGCTCGATAATGTGCTCAATGGTTTTCTCACTGATGATAGGAGTATCTTGGTCTGTGACCTTTTTCTTTTGCATTTCCTTATACTTGGCAATCTGGTCGCGGAAATAGGCGGCTTTCTCAAAATCTTCCTCCCGTGTAGCTTGAGATTTGAGATTTTCAGCCTCAATCAAGCGTTGATCAATCACTTTAGGATCGACAAAATTCAAGGTCAAGTTCATCTTAGAACCAGCTTCATCTAGGAGGTCAATGGCCTTGTCAGGTAAGAAGCGATCTTGGATGTAACGATTGGAAAGAGTTGCAGCTGCTTCAATCGCAGCATCGGTATACTGAACGTGGTGGTAGTCTTCGTATTTCTTTTGAATTCCTTTGAGGATAGTGATTGTTTCTTCCACTGTTGGTTCATCAACTTTGACAGGCTGCATACGACGCTCTAGGGCAGCATCCTTTTCAATGATACGGTATTCATTGAGAGTAGTAGCGCCGACCAGTTGCAGTTCCCCACGAGCAAGGGCTGGCTTGAGGATATTTCCTGCATCCATATTGCCATCGCCCGCAGAACCAGCACCGACAATTTCATGGATTTCATCGATAAAGAGGATAATATCCTCACGTTTGCGAATTTCTTCCATGAGTTTTTGCATGCGTTCTTCAAATTGTCCACGGATACCCGTTCCTTGAACTAGGCTAACTACATCCAGACGGATGACTTGTTTACCTTGGAGTTTATGTGGAACGTCGCCATCAACGATTTTCTGAGCTAGACCTTCGACAACGGCAGTTTTTCCGACACCTGGTTCACCGATAAGAACAGGATTATTCTTAGTTCTGCGATTGAGAATTTCGATGACACGAATAATCTCATCATCGCGTCCAATAACGGGGTCGATATCACCACGACGAGCAATCTCAGTTACATTGATACCAAATTCTTCCAGCAGGCCTTTTTCTTGGCTTGGAGGCGGAGTTTGAGAAGATCCACGATTTTGGGAACCATAACCACCGTTTCCACCGTAACCTCCACCTGATTGGGTTGGGGGAGTAGGAGGAGTGTTGTTAGAAGGTCTGAAATTGTTTAGGTCGTTGAAGAAATCACCAAAAGGATCAAAGTCACGATTGTTCAAATCTGTCATGCCTTTAAAGAGACTATTGTTAGGATCTGTCTTGATAATCTTATAGCAGTTTTGACAGAGGTCAATTTGTTTTTGTTTTCCATTGAGATTGGTGTAAAGATGAATTGTTGAGTCGTTAATTTTACAGTTTTGACAAAGCATACATCTACCTCATTTCTTTCTTTAGCCTGACCTGTTCAAAGGTCAAAAATAGTCAAATTTCTATACTCTCATTATAACAGGATTGGGGTGTAAAGCAAGTAAAAAGATTGCAGCTTTGAGAAGTTGTTACAATAAAAATTTTTATGAATTTGGACTATAAAAAAAATCCTATTTGTGAGACAAAAAGGATTTTGGTTAGACATGCAGGGACAATCCCAGCTTGTTTTACATTAGTAGAGGAGTTCGTAAATCTCCATTGCAATCAAGTCAATGCTGTCAAACGTATAAGTTTCGCGAGCTTCTACATCACGAAGGGTAAAGATTGATCCGTTTTCTTCGTCGTGGCTGTATGCAACTTCTGCAACAACAACTCCTTCGCGTTCAAAATTACGTTTTAAATTTCCGCCGTCTTTTGCCATTGCTTCAAGGCGGTTGATGATTCTAACCAAATGTGATTCCATTTTGATTCTCCTTCATTTCTTATCGTTACTATTTTACCATAAAGGAGGCCAACTTGACTAGAAAAAACTAAGATTTCTCGCTAATTCTGCTAGTTTAAAGATTTTTAAATAAATTGGATAAAAGATTTGAATTTTAATTCAATACATGTTATAATCATACAGTACTCTATTTTAGAAAGCAGTGTGACTATGAATTTTTCTTTTTTACCTAAGTATTTACCTTATTTTAACTATGGGGCTGTTGTGACGGTTCTCATTTCTATCTGTGTTGTCTTTTTGGGAACTATTTTGGGGGTTGTCTTGGCTTTTGGGCAACGATCAAAGTTTAAACCGCTTGTTTGGCTCGCCAACTTGTACGTTTGGATTTTCCGTGGGACGCCAATGATGGTTCAGATTATGATTGCCTTTGCCCTTATGCACATCAATGCTCCGACTATTCAGGTTGGAATTTTGGGTGTTGACCTTTCTCGTCTGATTCCAGGGATTTTGATTATCTCTATGAACAGTGGTGCTTATGTTTCTGAGACTGTTCGTGCTGGGATTAATGCAGTTCCTAAGGGTCAGTTAGAGGCGGCCTATTCTTTAGGGATTCGTCCTAAAAATGCGATGCGCTATGTGATTTTGCCACAAGCTATCAAAAATATTTTGCCAGCATTGGGAAACGAATTTATCACTATTATCAAGGATAGTTCCCTCTTATCAGCTATTGGTGTTATGGAGTTGTGGAATGGGGCTACAACAGTTTCTACAACAACCTATCTACCTCTGACTCCACTTTTATTTGCAGCCTTTTACTACTTGATTATGACTTCTATTTTGACCGTAGCCTTGAAAGCTTTTGAAAAACGTATGGGACAAGGAGATAAGAAATAATGACAGAAACCTTGATAAAAATTGAAAATTTACATAAATCATTTGGAAAGAATGAAGTATTGAAGGGCATCAACCTCGAGATTAAAAGAGGAGAAGTTGTCGTTATCATCGGTCCTTCAGGGAGCGGGAAATCTACCTTGCTTCGCTCTATGAATTTGTTGGAAGAAGCGACTAAGGGGAAGGTTATCTTTGAGGGAGTCGATATTACGGACAAGAAGAATGACCTCTTTGCCATGCGTGAGAAGATGGGCATGGTTTTCCAACAATTTAACCTCTTTTCTAATATGACTGTGATGGAAAATATCACCTTGTCACCTATCAAGACCAAAGGTGAAAGCAAGGCTGTTGCTGAGAAGAGAGCTCAGGAACTTTTGGAAAAAGTTGGTTTACCAGATAAGGCAACTGCTTATCCACAGAGTTTGTCAGGTGGCCAGCAACAACGGATTGCCATCGCTCGTGGGTTGGCTATGGAACCAGATGTTTTGCTCTTTGATGAGCCAACTTCAGCCCTGGACCCTGAGATGGTTGGAGAAGTTCTAGCTGTTATGCAAGACCTTGCCAAGTCAGGAATGACTATGGTTATCGTAACACATGAGATGGGATTTGCCCGTGAGGTGGCAGATCGTGTCATCTTTATGGCAGACGGTGTGGTTGTTGAAGACGGAACACCTGAGCAGATTTTTGAGCAAACCCAAGAACAACGGACTAAAGACTTCTTGAGTAAGGTTTTATAATCTATTTTAAAATTTCAAGACAAGATTAGTGAAAAGCTCGACCTGAGCTTTTTCTTATAGTTTGAAACTATAGGATAGCCTAGGAAAGAAGTGTTAGAGGGTGCTGGCAGTTTTTGGTATAATGGAAGATATTTGAAAGAAAAGAGAATTGATATGACACAGATTATTGATGGGAAAGCTTTAGCGGCCAAATTGCAGGGGCAGTTGGCTGAAAAGACTGCAAAATTAAAGGAAGAAACGGGACTAGTGCCTGGTTTGGTAGTAATTTTGGTTGGGGACAATCCAGCCAGCCAAGTCTATGTTCGCAACAAGGAGAGGTCAGCTCTTGCGGCTAGTTTCCGTAGCGAAGTAGTGCGAGTTCCAGAGACTATTACTCAAGAGGAATTGTTAGACTTGATTGCTAAATATAATCAGGATCCAGCTTGGCATGGGATTTTGGTCCAGTTGCCATTACCAAAACACATTGATGAAGAGGCGGTTCTATTGGCTATTGACCCAGAAAAGGATGTGGATGGTTTCCATCCTCTAAATATGGGACGCCTTTGGTCTGGTCATCCAGTCATGATTCCTTCGACACCTGCAGGAATTATGGAAATGTTTCATGAATATGGGATTGACTTGGAAGGTAAAAATGCGGTCGTCATCGGTCGTTCCAATATCGTTGGAAAACCCATGGCCCAGCTTCTTTTGGCAAAGAATGCTACAGTGACTTTGACCCATTCACGCACCCATAATCTTGCCAAGGTAGCTGCTAAAGCAGATATTCTGGTTGTTGCAATCGGTCGTGCCAAGTTTGTGACTGCTGACTTTGTAAAACCTGGTGCGGTTGTCATCGATGTCGGGATGAACCGCGATGAAAATGGTAAGCTCTGTGGGGATGTTGATTATGAGGCAGTTGCCCCACTTGCTAGCCATATTACGCCAGTTCCTGGAGGTGTAGGTCCTATGACCATTACTATGCTGATGGAGCAAACCTATCAGGCAGCCCTTCGGACATTGGATAGAAAATAAGAGAAAAATCGCTGAAGAGAGTGTATTTTCTATAGCTATATCTAAAATGGCAGAAATGAATATTAAATTTTAGAAATAAGTTTATAAAAGGAGGTATGCGCCTCCTTTTTGTTGTATAATAAATGCGAGAGGAAAAAAGATGAAAGTGATTGATCAAACCTTACTAGAAAAAGTCATTATTGAACGTTCTCGTACAAGTCATAAAGGAGACTACGGTCGTCTGCTGTTGCTGGGTGGGACTTATCCTTATGGTGGTGCCATCATCATGGCTGCTTTAGCAGCTGTAAAAAGCGGTGCAGGATTGGTAACTATTGGAACAGATAGAGAAAATATCCCAGCTTTGCACAGTCATTTACCTGAGGCTATGGCCTTTTCTCTTCAAGACCAGCAATTGTTAAAAGAGCAGTTGGAGAAGGCAGAAGTTGTCTTAATGGGACCTGGTTTACGAGACGATACTTTTGGAGAAAATCTAGTAAAACAGGTTTTTGCTGGCTTAAAACAGAATCAGATTTTGATTGTAGACGGAGGGGCCTTAACCATCCTTGCTAGGACAAGTTTGTCGTTTCCATCTAACCAGCTTATCCTAACTCCCCACCAAAAAGAATGGGAAAAGCTGTCTGGTATTGCTATTGAAAAACAAAAGGAAGATACAACATCTAGTGCCCTGACTTCCTTTCCTCAAGGAACAATTTTGGTAGAGAAAGGTCCAGCTACTCGTATTTGGCAAGTTGGCCAATCTGATTATTACCAGTTACAAGTTGGCGGTCCCTATCAGGCGACTGGGGGAATGGGAGATACACTGGCTGGAATGATTGCAGGATTTGCAGGCCAATTTCGACAGGCCAGTCTCTATGAACGTGTGATAGTAGCGACCCATCTTCATTCAGCCATAGCCCAAGAACTATCTCAAGAACATTATGTGGTCTTGCCAACGGAAATTAGTAATTGTCTTCCTAAACTAATGAATAAAATATCTCAAAAAAGAATGAGATAAAATTCAATTTTAGGAGAAAATGAAGTAAATATTACCACAATAAAACGCATAATATCAAGTTTTTTAATGCCTGATACTATGCGTTTTTGACTTTAAAGCCTTATTGGTCTGTTTCTATTTTAGAGCAATCTTTTGCTCAGTATGTTTTATAATTTCTCGTTGATAAATCGGATAAACTGATTCCACCAAACTTTTAAGAAGAAAGCTTTTTCAACTTTCTTTTCTGCTACCATTTCGAAACTAGGACGTTCTGTGGTAATGTAACCTTGACCAATCAAATCCTTGTCTTCGTAAGTCAAATGGCCAACCACTGTTCCAGCTTCAAGTGGTGCGAGGATTGCTTTAGAATCAGGTGTGAATTGAATAGATTGGGAAGATTGACCCCCAACACGTTCAATTAGATAGATATCCTCTGGGGCCACTGTAGTTACCGTATCTTCTTTTCCATCTTGTACGGGGACTTTGCTATCTTGATAGGCATCGCCTTGTTGAACGATTTTGCGAAGTGTGAATGTAGAAGAGATATAATCCATTAGTGAAGATGTAGCTGTGAAGCGAGCGTAAGGATTATTACCTTGATGATCTGCATTTAAAACAACTGTGATGACTCTCATGCCTTTTTCGACAGTAGTACCAACAAAAGACTCTCCAGCCTTATCTGTTGTTCCTGTTTTTAGCCCATCAAAACCACCACGGTAAGCAGGCATACCTTCTAACATGTAGTTGGTTGAAGTAATTGTCATTCCAGCAAAAGTAGAAGAAGGTTTTTTGGTGATTTCCAAGACTTGTGGGTATTTTTTGATGAGGTTGCGGGCAACGATAGCGACATCATAAGCACTGAGCTTATTTTCATCATCTTTATTAGACCCTGGGTAAATGTTATCTCCGAGAGTTTCGTTGTTCAGACCAGTTGTATTGACAACCGTGGCATCTTTGATTCCCCATTCCAGGAGTTTGGCCCGCATCATATCAACGAAGTTTTTTTCAGAGCCAGCAATTTTCTCAGCTAGGGCAATAGCGGCGCTGTTGGCACTAGATACCAGAGTTGCTTCAAGCAACTCTTCGACAGTATAATTACGGGCCTCCATAGGAACATTACTGGCTTCAGAATTTGTCGTCAATTGATAAGGATAATCAGAAATATCTACTGGGGTGGATAGTGTGATACTTCCATTTTCGAGTGCTTCATAGACCAGGTAAACGGTAAGCAGTTTTGTTATAGAAGCAATTTCGACAGGTTGAGTTGCATCTTTCTCATAGAGAATTTTACCAGTATTGGCCTCAACAGCAATCGCATGTTTAGCAGCAATATTAAAATCTTGGGCAGCAACAGTAGATGCTGATCCAATAAGGGATAGACTTAAGAGAGTTAAAATGATTTTTTTCATAGTAAGTTTATTCTAACATAAAGAAAAAAATATTCCCAGTTTCATGATAGAAGAAAGAAGCTTTTTTGAAAGTATGGTAAAATAGATGAATGGAGGTAGCTCATGTTTCGTAAGAATAAATTATTTTTTTGGACCAGTGAAATTTTATTATTAACAATCATTTTTTATTTATGGAGAGAGATGGGGGCGATTATCACGCCTTTTGTAAGCGTAGCAAACACCATCATGATTCCTTTTCTTCTAGGTGGTTTTTTATATTATTTGACCAATCCTATTGTAAATTTTTTACAAAAATATTTCAAAATTAATCGTATCATTGGTATTCTACTAACCTTGTGTGCCTTGGTGTGGGGCCTTGTCATTGGGGTAGTCTATCTCTTACCGATTTTGGTTAATCAGTTGACCAGCTTGATTGCGACTAGCCAGACTATCTACAGTCGTTTACAAGATTTGATTATGGATTTATCTACTTATCCAGCCTTTCAAAATTTGGATATTCAAGCGACTATTCAACAATTAAATCTATCCTATGTAGATATTTTACAAAATATCCTAAATAGCGTTACCAATAGTGTCGGAAGTGTTCTATCAGCTCTCTTTAGTACCGTTTTGATTATTATTATGACCCCTGTGTTTTTGGTTTATTTTTTGTTAGATGGTAACAAATTTTTGCCGATGCTTGAGCGCACTGTTTTAAAGAGAGATAAGTTGCATATTGCAGGTCTTTTAAAGAATTTGAATGCGACAATTGCTCGCTATATTAGTGGAGTCGCAATTGATGCCATTATTATCGGTTGTTTGGCCTTTATCGGATATAGCGTGATTGGTTTGAAATACGCTTTGGTCTTTGCCATCTTTTCAGGATTGGCCAATCTCATTCCTTATGTGGGACCAAGTATTGGCTTGATTCCGATGATTATTGCCAATGTCTTTACTGATCCTCATAGAATGCTAATTGCAGTTGTTTACATGCTAATCATTCAACAAGTGGATGGAAATATCCTCTACCCTCGAATCGTTGGTGGTGTGATGAAGGTTCATCCAATTACGATTTTAGTATTACTTTTGTTATCAAGCAATATATATGGGGTCATTGGTATGATTGTCGCAGTACCAACTTATTCTATCTTGAAAGAAATTTATAAGTTCTTATCTCGCTTGTATGAAAATCATAAAACAATGAAAGAACGAGAAAGAGAATTAGCTAAGTAAAAGTCAGGAAATTCCTGATTTTTCTTTTTCTTTAGGTAAATTATAGAAGTAGAAATACCGTTTAGATTAGCAGATTAAGAATAATTCACAAAAACTTTGTAAAACACTTGCAATTTAGCTGAAATTTGATAAAATAGTAAGGAAAGTTAGACTGTATTGCCTACTGTCTATCTATAAAATATATTTTATTGGAGGCTTTTACTCAAATGGCAAAAGAAAAATACGATCGTAGTAAACCACACGTTAACATTGGTACTATCGGACACGTTGACCACGGTAAAACTACCCTAACTGCAGCTATCACAACTGTTTTGGCACGTCGCTTGCCTTCATCAGTTAACCAACCTAAAGACTATGCGTCTATCGATGCTGCTCCAGAAGAACGCGAACGCGGTATCACTATCAACACTGCGCACGTTGAGTACGAAACTGAAAAACGTCACTACGCTCACATCGACGCTCCAGGACACGCGGACTACGTTAAAAACATGATCACTGGTGCCGCTCAAATGGACGGTGCTATCCTTGTAGTAGCTTCAACTGACGGACCAATGCCACAAACTCGTGAGCACATCCTTCTTTCACGTCAGGTAGGTGTTAAACACCTTATCGTCTTCATGAACAAAGTTGACTTGGTTGACGACGAAGAATTGCTTGAATTGGTTGAAATGGAAATCCGTGACCTATTGTCAGAATACGACTTCCCAGGTGACGATCTTCCAGTTATCCAAGGTTCAGCTCTTAAAGCCCTTGAAGGTGACACTAAATACGAAGACATCGTTATGGAATTGATGAACACAGTTGATGAGTACATCCCAGAACCAGAACGTGACACTGACAAACCATTGCTTCTTCCAGTCGAAGACGTATTCTCAATCACTGGACGTGGTACAGTTGCTTCAGGACGTATCGACCGTGGTATCGTTAAAGTCAACGACGAAATCGAAATCGTTGGTATCAAAGAAGAAACTCAAAAAGCAGTTGTTACTGGTGTTGAAATGTTCCGTAAACAACTTGACGAAGGTCTTGCCGGAGATAACGTAGGTGTCCTTCTTCGTGGTGTTCAACGTGATGAAATCGAACGTGGACAAGTTATTGCTAAACCAGGTTCAATCAACCCACACACTAAATTTAAAGGTGAAGTCTACATCCTTACTAAAGAAGAAGGTGGACGTCATACTCCATTCTTCAACAACTACCGTCCACAATTCTACTTCCGTACTACTGACGTTACAGGTTCAATCGAACTTCCAGCAGGTACTGAAATGGTAATGCCTGGTGATAACGTGACAATCGACGTTGAGTTGATCCACCCAATCGCCGTAGAACAAGGTACTACATTCTCTATCCGTGAGGGTGGACGTACTGTTGGTTCAGGTATGGTTACAGAAATCGAAGCTTAATTCGATTTAGTTCCCAGAAGAACAATTATTTAAGTCAGACACTAAAAGAATCTTGCTTTGCAAGGTTCTTTTTTCTGATATTGAACTAAAATTGAAGAATTGTTTACATAAAAAAGCTCCATACACCGGATGTGCATAGAGCAAAGGGAGCTTTATTTGATATAGAGTTCTTGGTTTTTCAAGACAATTTCACGTACACTTGCAAACTTTTTGAGTTTTTTGATTTCTTCTGGATGAGTGACGAGAGTGATAACATAACCTTCCTTGCCCATACGGCCAGTACGCCCAGCACGGTGAGTGTAGGTTTCAATATCTCTAGGAACATCAAAGTTTACGACGCATTCTAGGCTATCGATATCAATTCCACGAGCCAGAAGGTCAGTTGCAAGAAGCAGGGTTAGTTGCTTGTCTTTAAACTTTTCTAAGATGACTTTTCTAAATTTGACATTGACATCACTAGCGAGGGAAACAGCCAAGATATCCCGATACTGTAATTTTTCTTCTGCGCTTCCAAGGTCTGATAGGCTATTAAAGAAGACCAGACTGCGGAAATCCTCAACATGAGCTAGTTTTCGTAGCATATCCACTCGGTGACGTTGATCCACCTGCATATAGAAATGTTGGATGTTGTCCAATTTTTGGTCAGAGAGATCAATGGTACGTGTGTTAGGCGCAATCTTTTCTTGGTCAAACTTTGCCGTCGCACTCATGTAGACGAGTTGGTGGTCACGAGGTGCGTAGTGAGTGATTTTGTCAACAAAGTGAATCTGAGAATCATCGAGCAATTGGTCAAATTCATCTAGAATGATGGTTTCCACATTCATCATCTTGATTTTTTTCAATTTAATTAGTTCAAAGATACGGCCAGGAGTTCCAATCAGAATTTCTGGTCCTTTTTTTAGGCGTTCAATCTGTCGTTTCTGACTCGAACCTGATAAGAAGAGTTGGGCTGTCAAGCTGATAGCTTCAGCCCACGTTTTACATACATCAAAAATCTGTCCAGCAAGTTCTGTATTTGGTGCTAGAATCAAGAGTTGTTGGGCTTTTTTCTTTTGTAGTCTGAGAAGACTTGGTAGGAGGTAAGCTAGGGTCTTACCAGTTCCTGTCGGGCTCACTCCTAGGAGGTTTTCTCCAGCAAGAAGGGGCTCAAATAGTTGAGTTTGAATGGGGGTGAATTCTTGGAAACCGAGTTGGTCACTCAGTTCTTGCCATTCAGTCGGTAGTTTGTTTTTCATTTTTCTGCCTCAAATCTAATGCCAGCAGTCTGGCGCATAGTATATAGTAGCTCATGAACTGAACTTGCATCTTCTAGCCAAGTTTGGTAGAGATTCAGCTCTGGTTGCTGGATCATGTGTGCAAATGCAGCGACTTCCTCAGTCATCGTATGAGGAGCCTGTTGGATAGGGAGTTGGATTTGATTGCCTTGGTGGTCGGTAAAAATAGCCGAGCTGACATGTTCGATGGTGTTGAGCGTCAAGGTACCATCTGTCGTATAAATCTCGCAAGGGAGATTGGAAGTGATGTTTTTCCCAGTCTTGATGTGAACTTGAAAGTCTGGGTAGAAGAGGATTCCGACACCATTTAGGTCAATGCTATTGTCAAGCTGTTGAGCCTGATAGGTTGCATCCTTAGCTTTTCCAAAGAGACGAACGGCAACGTAGAGGGGATAAATCCCTAAATCCATAAGAGCTCCACCAGCAAAACGGTCTGAGAAGACATTTGGTGTCTCCCCAGTCAACAAGTTAGGCATTTTGGAAGAATACTTGGCATAGTTGAAATCTGCTCCCAAAATTTGTTTGTCTGCTAAAAAGTTTTTGATGATAGTGAAAGCTTTTTCATGGTAATTGCGAGCTGCTTCGAATATAAAACAGTGATTTTTCTCAGCTGTATGTTTCAAATCTAGCCATTCTTGTGGCTGAGTGACGGCTGGCTTTTCAAGAATGACATGTTTACCTGCAGACAATGCAGCTTTTGCCTGAGCAAAATGCAAGGAGTTTGGGCTAGCAATATAGACCACATCAAAGGAGCTCTTGAAGAAGTCCTCTACTTGATCAAAGAGTTGGATATTCTGATAGCGAGAAGCAAAGGTTGCCGCAGTTTCTAGTTTTCTAGAATAGACTGCGACCAGCTGGTATTCTCCACTGGAATGGGCTGCTTCTATGAAGTGGTGGCTGATAGCCCCTGTTCCGATGACACCTAATTTAAGCATGGTTACTCCTTTTCCGTTTTCAAATCCTTCTTTCATTATAACATAGATAGACGAGACTATCCAACAGAGGGTAAAAATTTTCAAATAAGCTACTAGGACTTTCCCAAAGAAAGTGGTACAATAATGAGATGAGTAAATGAAATGGGAGGAAAAATGAGGCTATTACCTATAAGAAAAATATCACGTCAGTCTAAGAGACTAGCGCTTTTTTTGACTTTTTGTGCAGGATATGTAGATGCCTATACGTTTATTGTGCGAGGGAATACTCTTGTAGCTGGACAAACTGGGAATGTCGTCTTTCTATCAGTGGGGCTCATTCAACACAATGTGTCAGATGCCAGTGCCAAAGTAATGACCTTGCTAGCTTTTATGATGGGGGTCTTTTTATTAACTGTTTATAAGGAAAAATTGAGAATTGTGAAAAAGCCTATTCTGTCACTGATTCCTTTGGCAATCTTATCAATCATTATTGGTTTTGTGCCGCAAACTGTAGATAATATCTATCTAGTACCGCCCTTGGCCTTCTGTATGGGACTGGTGACAACTGCTTTTGGTGAGGTTTCGGGTATTGCCTATAATAACGCTTTTATGACAGGGAATATCAAACGAACAATGCTAGCTTTTGGAGATTATTTCCGAACCAAGCACACTCCTTTTTTACGTGAAGGGATTATCTTTGTTAGCCTACTTAGTAGTTTTGTCCTTGGCGTTGTCTTTTCAGCTTATTTGACGATTTTCTATCATGAAAAGACCATTCTTGGTGTTCCTATTATGATGAGTATTTTTTACCTCAGCATGCTTTTAGTCTCTTGGCAGAAAAAAGTAAAAGAAAAAGCTTCATTTTAGGTGTTATTACTTGTAAGAAAATAGGAGATATGCTATACTTGAAGAGTTGACTATGCACGATCCTGTGCAACCGCACGAACATCGTTGCTTGATTATTCAAGTTTAAGTGGTTTGTCCCACGATGCTAGGCGAGTCTTCACAAAAAATTCGGGGAAACCCATAAAAATCATAGGAGGTGCATAATGAGCACATACGCAATTATCAAAACTGGCGGAAAACAAGTTAAAGTTGAAGTTGGTCAAGCAGTTTACGTTGAAAAATTGAACGTTGAAGCTGGTCAAGAAGTTACTTTTAACGAAGTTGTTCTTGTTGGTGGTGAAAACACTGTTGTCGGAACTCCACTTGTTGCTGGAGCTACTGTAGTTGGAACTGTTGAAAAACAAGGAAAACAAAAGAAAGTTGTTACTTACAAGTACAAACCTAAAAAAGGTAGCCACCGTAAACAAGGTCACCGTCAACCATATACAAAAGTTGTCATCAACGCAATCAACGCTTAATTTTAAGGAGAACACATGATACAGGCAGTCTTTGAGAGAGCCGAAGATGGCGAGCTGAGGAGTGCGGAAATTACTGGACACGCCGAGAGTGGCGAATACGGCTTAGATGTCGTGTGTGCATCGGTTTCTACGCTTGCCATTAACTTTATCAATTCAATTGAGAAATTTGCAGGCTATGAACCAATCCTAGAATTAAACGAAGATGAAGGTGGCTATCTGATGGTTGAAATACCAAAAGATCTTCCTTCACACCAGAGAGAAATGACCCAGTTATTCTTTGAATCATTTTTCTTAGGTATGGCAAACTTATCGGAGAACTCTTCTGAGTTCGTCCAAACCAGAGTTATCACAGAAAACTAACACGGAGGAAAACATTATGTTAAAAATGACTCTTAACAACTTGCAACTTTTCGCCCACAAAAAAGGTGGAGGTTCTACATCAAACGGACGTGATTCACAAGCTAAACGTCTTGGAGCTAAAGCAGCTGACGGACAAACTGTAACAGGTGGATCAATCCTTTACCGTCAACGTGGTACACACATCTATCCAGGTGTAAACGTTGGACGTGGTGGAGACGATACTTTGTTCGCTAAAGTTGAAGGCGTAGTACGCTTTGAACGTAAAGGACGCGATAAAAAACAAGTTTCTGTTTACCCAATCGCTAAATAAAAAGGTCCAGTGAACCTTTTTATCCCGAGCCTTGAAATCTAAAGGCGAGGAAGCTAGAAGTAGCATTAAATAAGGCTTTCCGAGTTTTCGGAGAGCCTGTTTTTTTGTTTTGGTACCCATATTTTAAAAACCAATGTAAGAAGCGAATTTATCGGCAACTTTATCTTTTAGATACAATCATAAAATAGTGGAATATTAACCTTTAACAGTAATAAATGTTATAAGGGAATAAGATATTGTAAAAATTGATAAGGTATGATATTATAATTATATCTAAGAGAAGAAGTAAGAAGAATGAAAGGATGTGATCCTGTATGAAAAAAATTATCACAGTTATAGTATGTTCAATCTCTTTTCTTGTTTTATCTGCTTGTGTTAGTAAGAAAAAACTTATTCTTCCTGAATCTGAAAAGATCTCTGTTATTTCTCTGCAGAAAAAACTCTCTGAAGATGTTAAAACTATCAACAAGAGAGAAGAAATCTCAAAATTGATTGAGGAGATACAGAAACAGTCCAAATCTACCTCTTTGGAGAGTGTAAATGATCAACCGACAAATGTTAAAGATTACATCATTATCAAGCTTTATCATCAGAATGAAGAAAAGGATAGTGTAGTCTATCTATATACTAAGAAGAAAAGACAGTATATTGAGCAACCTTATGCTGGTATCTGGGAAGTAAATCCAGATATAGCTAATAGGATTGAAGAGACTTTTTCTAGTTGATTTATAGGGAAAAAGAAAATGTTAGAGGCTTTTCTTGTATCATCTTTTAAACGGTAAATCAAAAGGATTTGCTGTTTTTATTTGCTTGAAATCAGATAAGGACTGAAAAAAGACATTATTCTAATTCTTGTCTTGGAATGTTAGAGTATTTATTGAGACTTGAAAATTTCCATACTTTTTTCCTTTTTGGAAAACTTCTAAAATATGGTATAATGAAAAGATAAAGAAGTTGGGGGTAGAAGATGAACATTCAACAATTACGCTATGTTGTTGCCATTGCCAATAGTGGTACTTTCCGTGAAGCTGCTGAAAAGATGTATGTTAGTCAGCCGAGTCTGTCCATTTCTGTTCGTGATTTGGAAAAAGAGTTGGGTTTTAAGATTTTCCGTCGGACCAGCTCAGGGACTTTCTTGACTCGTCGTGGTATGGAATTCTATGAAAAAGCGCAAGAATTGGTTAAAGGATTTGATATTTTTCAAAATCAGTATGCCAATCCTGAAGAAGAAAAAGATGAATTTTCCATTGCTAGTCAGCACTATGACTTCTTGCCACCAACCATTACGGCTTTCTCAGAGCGCTATCCTGACTATAAGAACTTCCGTATTTTTGAATCAACTACTGTTCAAATCTTAGACGAGGTAGCGCAAGGACATAGTGAGATTGGGATTATCTACCTCAACAATCAAAATAAAAAGGGGATTATGCAACGGGTTGAAAAGCTGGGCCTTGAGGTCATTGAATTGATTCCCTTCCATACCCATATTTATCTCCGTGAAGGGCATCCTTTGGCTCAGAAAGATGAATTGGTCATGGAGGATTTGGCGGATCTACCGACAGTTCGTTTTACTCAAGAGAAAGATGAGTACCTTTATTATTCGGAGAATTTTGTCGATACCAGCGCTAGCTCACAGATGTTTAATGTGACAGACCGTGCTACCTTGAATGGTATTTTGGAGCGGACGGACGCTTATGCAACAGGTTCTGGATTTTTAGATAGTGATAGTGTCAATGGCATCACAGTTATTCGTCTCAAGGATAACCTAGATAATCGCATGGTCTATGTTAAACGTGAAGAGGTGGAGCTTAGTCAAGCTGGGACTCTCTTTGTAGAAGTCATGCAAGAATATTTTAATCAGAAGAGGAAATCATGAAAAAAAGAGGAATAGTGGCAGTCATTGTATTGCTTTTGATTGGGCTTGATCAGTTGGTAAAATCCTATATCGTCCAGCAGATTCCACTGGGTGAAGTGCGCTCTTGGATTCCCAATTTCGTTAGCTTGACCTACCTGCAAAATCGAGGGGCAGCCTTTTCGATGCTACAAGACCAGCAGTGGTTATTTGCTATCATTACACTGGTCGTTATGGTAGGTGCCATTTGGTATCTACATAAACACATGGAGGACTCGCTTTGGATGGTCTTGGGCTTGACCTTGATAATCGCAGGTGGTCTTGGAAACTTTATTGACAGGATCAGTCAGGGATTTGTTGTGGATATGTTCCACCTTGACTTTATTAATTTTGCAATTTTCAATGTAGCAGATAGCTATCTGACTGTTGGAGTGATTATTTTATTGATTGCAATGCTAAAAGAGGAAATAAATGGAAATTAAAATTGAAACTGGTGGCCTGCGTTTAGATAAGGCTTTGTCAGATTTGACAGAATTATCACGTAGTCTCGCGAATGAACAAATCAAATTAGGCCAGGTCTTGGTCAATGGTCAAGTCAAGAAAGCTAAATACACTGTTCAAGAGGGTGATATCGTCACTTACCATGTACCAGAGCCGGAGGTCTTAGAGTATGTGGCTGAGAATCTTCTGCTAGATATCATCTACCAAGATGAGGATGTGGCCGTCGTTAATAAGCCTCAGGGGATGGTTGTGCATCCGAGTGCTGGTCATACTAGTGGAACTTTGGTAAATGCCCTTATGTATCATATTAAGGACTTGTCGGGTATCAATGGGGTTCTACGCCCAGGAATTGTTCATCGTATTGATAAGGATACGTCTGGCCTTCTCATGATTGCTAAAAACGATGAGGCGCATCTAGCACTTGCTCAAGAACTGAAGGATAAAAAGTCTCTCCGCAAATATTGGGCGATTGTTCATGGAAATCTGCCTAATGATCGTGGTGTGATTGAAGCTCCGATTGGTCGTAGTGAAAAAGACCGTAAGAAACAGGCTGTGACTGCTAAAGGGAAGACTGCAGTGACTCGTTTCCACGTCTTGGAACGCTTTGGCGATTATAGCTTAGTGGAGTTGCAACTGGAGACAGGGCGCACTCATCAGATTCGTGTCCATATGGCTTATATTGGCCATCCAGTCGCTGGTGATGAAGTCTATGGTCCTCGTAAGACTTTGAAAGGACATGGACAATTTCTTCATGCCAAGACTCTAGGGTTTACTCATCCGAGAACAGGTGAGACCTTGGAATTTACAGCAGATATCCCAGAGATATTTAAGGAAACATTAGAGAGATTGAGAAAGTAAGAATGAAAAAGAAATTAACTAGTTTAGCCCTTGCAAGCACTTTTTTAGCTTTGTCATGGTATGGGAATGTTCAAGCTCAAGAAAGTTCAGGAAATAAAATTCACTTTATTAATGTTCATGAAGGTGGCAGTGATGCGATTATTCTTGAAAGCAATGGACATTTTGCCATGGTGGATACAGGAGAAGATTATGATTTCCCAGATGGAAGTGATTCTCGTTATCCATGGAGACAGGGTATCAATACAACTTACAAGCATGTTCTAACAGACCGTGTCTTTCGTCGTTTGAAGGAATTGGGTGTCCAAAAACTTGATTTTATTTTGGTAACCCATACCCACAGTGACCATATTGGAAATGTTGATGAATTACTGTCTACCTATCCAGTTGACCGAGTCTATCTTAAGAAATATAGTGATAATCGTATTACTAAGCCTGAACGTCTTTGGGATAATCTGTATGGCTATGATAAGGTTTTACAGACTGCCGCAGAAAAAGGTGTTTCAGTGATTCAAAACATCACACAAGGAGATGCTCATTTTCAGTTTGGGGACATGGATATTCAGCTCTATAATTATGAAAATGAATATGATGAGAATGGAAATCTTAAACCTGTTTGGGATGACAATTCCAATTCCTTGATTAGCGTGGTGAAAGTCAATGGCAAGAAAATTTACCTTGGGGGCGACTTAGATAATGTTCATGGAGCAGAAGACAAGTACGGTTCTCTCATTGGAAAAGTTGATTTGATGAAGTTTAACCATCATTTAGATACAAAAAATTCTAATACAAAAAATTTTATAAGAAATTTGTCTCCTGAGATAATTGTTCAAACTTCCTCCTCACCAATTGGTTCGTATGATAGCGGTCAAGAAATAAATAGGGAATATATTAGCTGGATTGAATCAATGGGAATTCAACATATAAACGCAGCCAGCAAAGACTATGATGCAACAGTTTTTGATATTCGACAAGACGGTTTAGTAAACATTTCAACTTCCTACAAGCCGATTCCAAGTTTTCAAGCTGGTTGGCATAAGAGTGCATATGGAAACTGGTGGTATCAAGCGCCTGATTCTACAGGAGAGTATGCTGTCGGTTGGAATGAAATCAAGGGTGAATGGTATTACTTTAACCAAACGGGTATCTTATTACAGAATCAATGGAAAAAATGGAACAATCGTTGGTTCTATTTGACAGACTCTGGTGCTGCTGCTAAAAATTGGAAGAAAATCGCTGGAATCTGGTATTATTTTAACAAAGAAAACCAGATGGAAATTGGTTGGATTCAAGATAAAGAACAGTGGTATTATTTATCAAACGATGGCTCTATGAAGACAGGTTGGCTTCAATATAAGGGGCAATGGTATTACTTTGCTCAATCAGGGGAAATGAAAACGGGCTGGGTAAAAGATAAAGAAACCTGGTACTATATGGATTCTACTGGTATCATGAAGACAGGTGAGATAGAAGTTGCTGGTCATCATTACTATCTGGAAGATTCAGGAGCTATGAAGCAAGGCTGGCTTAAAAAGGCAAATGATTGGTATTTCTATAAGGAAGACGGTTCACGAGCTGTTGGTTGGATTAAAGACAAGGATAAATGGTACTTCTTGAAAGAAAATGGTCAATTACTTGTGAACGGTAAGACACCAGAAGGCTATACTGTTGATTCAAGTGGTGCCTGGTTAGTGGATGTTCCAGTAGAGAAATCTGCTACAACTAGAGATACAAGTAACTCAGAACTAAAAGAATCGAAAGAAGTAGTGAAAAAAGATCTTGAAAATAAAGAAACGAGTCAACACGAAAGTATTACAAGTTCTTCAACTTCACAAAGCTCTGAAACGAGTACAAACAAATCGGAATCAGAACAGTAGTAAAAAAGAAGGTTTTAGGGCCTTCTTTTTCCTATCAACTCTTTTCTATTTCCTGCCATTCATGTTATAATGGATAAATATGAAGAATCGGAGTGAGACTATGAAATACAAACGGATTGTCTTTAAGGTGGGGACTTCTTCTCTGACGAATGAGGATGGAAGTTTATCACGTAGTAAGGTAAAGGCTATTACCCAGCAGTTGGCTATGCTGCACGAGGCTGGTCATGAATTGATTTTGGTGTCGTCAGGTGCCATTGCGGCTGGTTTTGGGGCCTTAGGATTTAAAAAGCGTCCGACTAAGATTGCTGATAAACAGGCTTCAGCAGCGGTAGGACAAGGGCTTTTGTTGGAAGAATACACGACCAATCTTCTCTTGCGCCAAATCGTTTCTGCACAAATCTTGCTGACTCAGGATGATTTTGTGGATAAGCGCCGTTATAAAAATGCCCATCAGGCTTTGTCAGTTCTACTTAGCCGTGGAGCGATTCCTATCATCAATGAGAATGACAGTGTCGTTATTGATGAGCTCAAGGTTGGGGACAATGATACTCTAAGTGCTCAGGTAGCAGCCATGGTCCAAGCAGACCTTTTGGTCCTCTTGACAGACGTAGACGGTCTCTATACAGGAAATCCTAATTCAGATCCAAGAGCCAAACGCTTGGAGAAAATCGAGACTATCAATCGTGAGATTATTGATATGGCCGGTGGAGCTGGCTCTTCAAACGGAACTGGGGGCATGCTAACAAAAATTAAAGCTGCAACTATCGCGACGGAATCAGGAGTTCCTGTTTATATCTGCTCATCCTTGAAGTCAGATGCCATAATTGAGGCGGCTGAGGATACCAAGGATGGTTCCTACTTTGTTGCGCAAGAGAAGGGGCTTCGTACCCAGAAACAATGGCTGGCTTTTTATGCTCAGAGTCAAGGTTCTATTTGGGTTGATAAAGGGGCTGCAGAAGCTCTCTCTCAACATGGCAAGAGTCTCCTTTTATCTGGTGTTGTTGAAGCAGAAGGCGCCTTTTCTTACGGTGATATCGTGACAGTATTTGACAAGGAAAGTGGAAAATCACTTGGAAAAGGGCGCGTGCAATTTGGGGCATCTGCTTTGGAGGATATGTTACGTTCTCAAAAAGCCAAGGGTGTCTTGATTCACCGTGATGACTGGATTTCCATTACTCCTGAAATCCAACTACTCTTTACAGAATTTTAGAGGTAAATTATGGTAAGTACACAAGAACAATTTGAGCAGGTACAGGCTGTTAAAAAATCGATCAACACAGCTAGTGAAGACGTGAAAAACCAAGCCTTGCTAGCCATGGCTGATCACTTAGTGGCTGCTACAGAGGAGATTTTAGCGGCAAATGCCCTCGATATGGAATCGGCCAAAGGTAAAATCTCAGATGTGATGCTGGATCGTCTTTATTTGGATGCAGGGCGTATAGAAGCGATGGCAACTGGTATTCGTGAAGTGGTTGCCTTACCAGATCCAATCGGTGAAGTTTTAGAAACCAATCAGCTTGAAAACGGTTTGGTTATCACAAAGAAACGTGTAGCTATGGGAGTTATTGGTATAATCTATGAAAGCCGTCCGAATGTGACGTCTGATGCGGCTGCTTTGGCTCTTAAAAGTGGAAATGCAGTTGTTCTTCGTAGTGGTAAGGATGCCTATCAAACAGCTCATGCTATTGTCACAGCTTTGAAGAAGGGCTTGGAGACGACTACTATTCACCCAGATGTGATTCAACTGGTGGAAGATACCAGTCGTGAAAGCAGCTATGCCATGATGAAGGCCAAAGGCTATCTAGACCTTCTCATTCCTCGTGGAGGGGCTGGTTTGATCAATGCCGTAGTTGAAAATGCTATCGTACCTGTTATTGAGACAGGAACTGGGATTGTCCATGTTTATGTGGACAAGGATGCAGACGAAGACAAGGCGCTGTCTATCATCAACAATGCCAAAACTAGTCGCCCTTCTGTCTGCAATGCCATGGAGGTTCTCCTTGTTCATGAGGACAAGGCAGCAAGTTTTCTTCCTCGCTTGGAGCAAGTGTTGGTTGCAGATCGAAAAGAAGCTGGGTTGGAACCAATTCAATTCCGACTTGATAGCAAAGCAAGTCAGTTTGCTTCAGGCCAAGCAGCTGAAGCACAAGACTTTGATACCGAGTTTTTAGACTATGTCCTAGCTGTTAAGATTGTGAGCAGTTTAGAAGAAGCGGTTGCCCATATTGAAGCCCACAGTACCCATCATTCGGATGCCATTGTGACTGAAAATGCTGAATCTGCAGCTTACTTTACAGACCAAGTGGACTCTGCAGCAGTTTATGTCAATGCCTCAACTCGTTTTACCGATGGTGGCCAATTTGGTCTTGGTTGTGAAATGGGGATTTCTACTCAGAAACTGCACGCGCGTGGTCCAATGGGATTAAAAGAGTTGACTAGCTACAAGTATGTGGTTGCTGGTGATGGTCAGATAAGGGAGTAAGAGATGAAAATTGGATTTATCGGTTTGGGGAATATGGGAGCTAGCTTGGCTAAGGCTGTTTTGCAGGCCAAGACGGGCGATGACCTTCTCCTTGCCAATCGTAGTCAAGCCAAGGTAGATGCTTTCATTGCAGACTTTGGTGGTCAGGCTTCCAGCAATGAAGAAATATTTGCAGAAGCAGATGTGATTTTTCTAGGAGTTAAGCCTGCTCAGTTCTCAGACTTGCTTTCTCAATATCAGACCATCCTTGAAAAACGAGAAAGTCTTCTTTTGATTTCGATGGCAGCTGGATTAACTTTAGAAAAACTAGCAAGTCTTATACCAAGTCAACACCGAATTATTCGTATGATGCCAAATACCCCTGCTTCTATTGGTCAAGGAGTGATTAGTTATGCCTTGTCTCCTAATTGCAGGGCTGAGGACAGTGAGCTCTTTTGTCAGCTTTTAGCCAAGGCTGGTCTCTTGGTTGAACTAGGAGAAGGCTTAATCGACGCGGCGACAGGTCTTGCAGGCTGTGGACCAGCCTTTGTCTATCTCTTTATTGAGGCCTTGGCAGATGCAGGTGTTCAGACTGGATTGCCACGAGAGACAGCATTGAAAATGGCGGCTCAAACTGTGGTAGGAGCTGGGCAATTGGTCCTAGAAAGCCAAGAGCATCCTGGAGTATTGAAAGACCAAGTTTGTAGCCCAGGCGGTTCGACTATCGCTGGTGTAGCAAGCCTAGAAGCGCATGCTTTTCGAGGAACGGTCATGGATGCAGTTGGTCAAGCCTACAAACGAACACAAGAACTAGGTGAATAAGAGGTGGATGTGTCTGCCTCTTTTATGGTGTTTGAAATGCGAAGACAAAAAGATTATCACAAACCCCCATTTTTTTGATAGAATAGAAGTAGTAAAAAAGAAATGAGTTAGACATGTCAAAAGGATTTTTAGTCTCTCTTGAGGGACCAGAGGGAGCAGGAAAGACCAGTGTTTTAGAGGCTCTGCTACCAATTTTAGAGGAAAAAGGAGTAGAGGTGCTGACGACCCGTGAGCCTGGCGGAGTCTTGATTGGGGAGAAGATTCGGGAAGTAATTTTGGATCCAAGTCATACTCAGATGGATGCGAAGACAGAGTTGCTTCTTTATATTGCTAGTCGCAGACAGCACTTGGTGGAAAAAGTTCTTCCAGCCCTTGAAGCTGGTAAGTTGGTCATTATGGACCGCTTCATCGATAGTTCCGTTGCCTATCAGGGATTTGGTCGTGGCTTGGATATTGACGCCATTGATTGGCTCAATCAGTTTGCGACAGATGGCCTTAAACCTGATTTAACACTCTATTTTGACATCGAGGTGGAAGAAGGACTGGCTCGAATTGCTGCTAATAGCAATCGCGAGGTCAATCGTTTGGACTTAGAAGGTTTGGACTTGCACAAAAAAGTTCGTCAAGGTTACCTTTCTCTTCTGGACAAAGAAGGAAGTCGTATTGTCAAGATTGATGCTAGTTTTCCTTTGGAGCAAGTTGTGGAAACTACCAAGGCTGTCTTGTTTGATAGAATGGGATTAGCTAAATGAAACAAGATCAACTAAAGGTCTGGCAGCCAGAACAGTTTGACCGCTTTGTCCGTATCTTGGAGCAAGACCAGCTCAATCATGCCTACCTCTTTTCAGGTTTCTTTGGAAGCTTGGAAATGGCG
This sequence comes from Streptococcus mitis SK575, assembly GCF_000257865.1. GTDB lineage: Bacteria > Bacillota > Bacilli > Lactobacillales > Streptococcaceae > Streptococcus > Streptococcus mitis_CQ. The sequence continues at coordinate 65,180 of NZ_AICU01000079.1, forward strand.
CAATTTTTAGCTAAGAGCCTCTTTTGTACGGATAAAGTAGGCGTTTTACCATGTGAGAAATGCCGAAATTGTAAGCTGATTGAACTGGGAGAATTTCCCGATGTCACTTTGATTAAGCCAGTCAATCAGGTCATCAAGACAGAACGCATTCGGGAATTGGTGGGTCAGTTTTCCCAAGCAGGGATTGAAAGCCAGCAACAGGTTTTTATTATCGAGCAAGCTGAGAAAATGCATCCTAACGCAGCTAATTCTCTGCTCAAGGTCATCGAAGAACCCCAGAGTGAGGTTTATATTTTCTTCTTGACCAGCGATGAGGAAAAGATTTTACCAACAATCCGTAGTCGGACCCAGATTTTCCACTTTAAAAAGCAGGAAGAAAAACTCATCTTGCTCTTAGAACAAATGGGGCTGGTCAAGAAAAAAGCAACTCTTTTAGCCCAGTTTAGTCAATCGCGAGCTGAAGCAGAAAAGTTAGCCAATCAGGCAAGTTTTTGGACCTTGGTTGATGAAAGTGAACGCCTGCTGACTTGGTTAGTGGCTAAGAAAAAAGAAAGTTATCTGCAGGTTGCTAAATTAGCCAACTTGGCAGATGACAAGGAAAAACAAGATCAGGTTTTACGGATTCTTGAAGTTCTCTGTGGACAAGATATTCTACAAGCAAGAGTAAGAGTGATTTTACAAGATTTGCTAGAAGCTAGAAAAATGTGGCAGGCTAATGTCAGCTTTCAAAATGCCATGGAATATCTGGTCTTGAAAGAAATATAAACTCAAAAATGAACGATAATGAAAGGAAAGGGCTGTTTTATGGACAAAAAAGAATTATTTGACGCGCTGGATGATTTTTCCCAACAGTTATTGGTAACCTTGGCCGATGTGGAAGCCATCAAGAAAAATCTCAAGAGCCTGGTAGAGGAAAATACAGCTCTTCGCTTGGAAAATTCTAAGTTGCGCGAACGCTTGGGTGAGGTGGAAGCAGATGCTCCTGTCAAGGCTAAGCATGTTCGTGAAAGTGTCCGTCGCATTTACCGGGATGGATTTCACGTTTGTAATGATTTTTATGGACAACGTCGAGAGCAGGATGAGGAATGTATGTTCTGTGACGAGTTGTTATACAGGGAGTAGGCATGCAGATTCAAAAAAGTTTTAAGGGGCAGTCTCCCTATGGCAAGCTGTACCTAGTGGCAACGCCGATTGGCAATCTAGATGATATGACATTTCGAGCTATTCAGACCTTGAAAGAAGTGGATTGGATTGCTGCTGAGGACACGCGCAATACAGGTCTATTGCTCAAGTATTTTGACATTTCTACCAAGCAAATCAGTTTTCATGAGCACAATGCCAAGGAAAAAATTCCTGATTTGATTGGTTTCTTGAAAGCAGGGCAAAGCATTGCTCAGGTCTCCGATGCAGGTTTGCCTAGTATCTCAGACCCTGGGCATGATTTGGTTAAGGCAGCTATTGAGGAAGAGATTGCAGTAGTGACAGTTCCGGGTGCCTCTGCAGGAATTTCTGCCTTGATTGCAAGTGGTTTAGCGCCACAGCCACATATTTTTTATGGCTTTTTACCCAGAAAATCAGGCCAGCAAAAGCAATTTTTCGACTCGAAAAAAGACTATCCTGAAACACAAATTTTCTATGAATCCCCTCATCGTGTAGCAGATACGTTGGAAAATATGCTAGAAGTCTACGGTGACCGCTCGGTGGTCTTGGTTAGAGAATTGACCAAAATCTATGAAGAATACCAACGCGGTATCATTTCTGAGTTATTAGAAAGCATTACTGAAACGCCACTCAAGGGAGAATGCCTTCTTATCGTTGAAGGTGCCAGTCAGGATGTGGAAGAAAAAGACGAGGAAGACTTGTTCTTAGAAATCCAAGCTCGTATCCAGCAAGGCATGAAGAAAAATCAAGCCATTAAGGAAGTAGCTAAGATTTACCAGTGGAACAAGAGTCAGCTCTATGCTGCCTACCATGAATGGGAAGAAAACCAAGAAAATGACTAAACAGGGAAGTTTGCCTTCTTCCCTTTTTTTGTTATACTAGTAGAAGAAAAAAATAGAAAGATTTGTGGGAGTGAAAAAGTCTGGGGGACTTTTTCAGCCTGAGCCAGGAAATTCGAAAGCGAAGTAAGTCCTGTGGACTTTTTCAGCCTGAGCCAAGAAACTCGAAAGCGAAGTAAATCCGATTGGCTTTTTCAATGTGAAACTTGTCTTCACACTCCCAAAGAGGTATTAGTGTCGTGTCTCAATCTTATATCAATGTTATCGGTGCTGGTTTGGCAGGTTCTGAAGCAGCCTACCAAATTGCAGAACGTGGTATTCCAGTTAAACTTTATGAAATGCGTGGTGTCAAGTCAACACCTCAGCACAAAACAGACAATTTTGCAGAGTTAGTTTGTTCCAATTCTCTTCGTGGGGATGCCCTGACAAATGCTGTTGGGCTCCTCAAGGAAGAAATGCGTCGCTTGGGTTCTGTTATCTTGGAATCTGCTGAAGCTACCCGTGTTCCTGCAGGTGGTGCGCTTGCGGTGGACCGTGATGGTTTCTCCCAAATGGTAACCGAAAAAGTTGCCAACCATCCCTTGATTGAAGTCGTTCGTGATGAAATTACAGAATTACCAACTGATGTAATCACAGTTGTCGCTACTGGTCCTTTGACTAGCGATGCCTTGGCTGAAAAGATTCATGCCCTTAATGACGGTGATGGTTTCTATTTCTACGATGCGGCAGCCCCTATTATCGACGTCAACACTATCGATATGAGCAAGGTCTATCTCAAATCTCGTTATGATAAGGGAGAAGCAGCCTACCTCAATGCTCCAATGACCAAGCAAGAATTTATGGATTTCCATGAAGCCTTGGTTAATGCGGAAGAAGCACCGCTCAATTCTTTCGAAAAAGAAAAGTACTTTGAAGGTTGTATGCCTATCGAAGTTATGGCCAAACGTGGCATTAAAACTATGCTTTATGGTCCTATGAAACCAGTCGGTTTGGAGTATCCGGACGACTACACAGGACCTCGTGATGGAGAATTCAAAACACCTTATGCGGTGGTTCAGCTTCGTCAGGACAATGCAGCTGGTAGCCTCTATAATATTGTTGGTTTCCAGACCCACCTCAAATGGGGAGAACAAAAGCGTGTCTTCCAAATGATTCCAGGTCTTGAAAACGCTGAGTTTGTTCGCTATGGTGTCATGCACCGCAATTCTTATATGGATTCACCAAATCTTCTTGAACAGACTTACCGTTCTAAGAAACAACCAAATCTCTTCTTTGCTGGTCAGATGACGGGTGTAGAAGGCTATGTAGAGTCAGCTGCTTCAGGCTTGGTTGCGGGAATTAACGCAGCTCGTCTTTTCAAGGGAGAAAGCCAAGCTATTTTCCCAGAGACGACGGCTATCGGAAGCTTAGCTCATTACATCACCCATGCGGATAGCAAACATTTCCAACCAATGAATGTCAATTTTGGGATTATCAAAGAGTTAGAAGGCGAACGTATCCGTGATAAGAAGGCTCGTTATGAAAAAATTGCAGAGCGTGCTCTTAGCGACTTAGAGGAATTTTTAACGGTCTAATTTTTTTGAAAGAATTGCTCATGATACTATAAAAATCTTAGAATTTGTGATAAAATAGGTAGGATAAAAGAAGGAGAGTGAAAATGGCGAATCCCAAGTATAAACGTATTTTAATCAAGTTATCAGGTGAAGCCCTTGCCGGTGAACGTGGCGTAGGGATTGATATCCAAACAGTTCAAACAATCGCAAAAGAGATTCAAGAAGTTCATAGCTTAGGTATCGAAATTGCCCTTGTTATTGGTGGAGGAAATCTCTGGCGTGGAGAACCTGCTGCAGAAGCAGGTATGGACCGCGTTCAGGCAGATTACACAGGAATGCTTGGGACTGTTATGAATGCTCTTGTGATGGCAGATTCATTGCAACAAGTTGGGGTTGATACACGTGTGCAAACAGCTATTGCTATGCAACAAGTGGCAGAGCCTTATGTCCGTGGACGTGCCCTTCGTCACCTTGAAAAAGGCCGTATCGTTATCTTTGGTGCTGGAATTGGTTCACCTTACTTCTCAACCGATACAACAGCGGCCCTTCGTGCAGCTGAAATCGAAGCAGACGCCATCCTCATGGCTAAAAATGGCGTAGATGGTGTTTACAATGCTGATCCTAAGAAGGACAAGACAGCTGTTAAATTTGAAGAATTGACCCACCGTGACGTTATCAATAAAGGTCTTCGTATCATGGACTCAACAGCTTCAACCCTCTCAATGGATAACGACATTGACTTGGTTGTCTTCAACATGAACCAACCAGGCAACATCAAACGTGTCGTATTTGGTGAAAATATCGGAACAACAGTTTCAAATAATATCGAAGAAAAGGAATAAGAAAGATTATGGCTAACGCAATTATTGAAAAAGCTAAAGAGAGAATGACCCAGTCTCACCAATCACTTGCTCGTGAATTTGGTGGTATCCGTGCTGGACGTGCCAATGCAAGCTTGCTTGACCGTGTACATGTAGAATACTATGGAGTCGAAACTCCTCTTAACCAAATTGCTTCAATTACGATTCCAGAAGCGCGTGTTTTGTTGGTAACCCCATTTGACAAGTCTTCATTGAAAGACATCGAACGTGCCTTGAACGCTTCTGATCTTGGTATCACACCTGCTAACGACGGTTCTGTTATTCGTTTGGTTATCCCTGCTCTTACAGAAGAAACTCGTCGTGACCTTGCTAAAGAAGTGAAGAAGGTCGGCGAAAATGCTAAAGTGGCTGTCCGCAATATCCGTCGCGATGCTATGGACGAAGCTAAGAAACAAGAAAAAGCAAAAGAAATCACTGAAGACGAATTGAAGACTCTTGAAAAAGACATTCAAAAAGTAACAGACGATGCTGTTAAACACATCGACGACATGACTGCCAACAAAGAGAAAGAACTCTTGGAAGTCTAAAAATAAACAGAGAAACTCAGTTGGCATTGCTGGCTGAGTTTTATTCGAAAGAAGGAAATATGAATACAAATCTTGCAAGTTTTATCGTTGGACTCATCATCGATGAAAACGACCGTTTTTACTTTGTGCAAAAGGATGGTCAAACCTATGCTCTTGCTAAGGAAGAAGGTCAGCATACAGTAGGGGATACGGTTAAAGGTTTCGCCTATACAGATATGAAGCAAAAGCTCCGCTTGACCACTTTAGAAGTGATTGCCACACAGGATCAATTTGGTTGGGGAACTGTAACGGAAGTTCGTAAAGACTTGGGTGTCTTTGTGGATACAGGTCTGCCCGATAAGGAAGTCGTAGTATCGCTTGATATTCTCCCTGAGCTCAAGGAACTCTGGCCTAAGAAGGGTGACCAACTCTACATCCGTCTTGAAGTGGACAAGAAAGACCGTATCTGGGGACTCTTGGCTTATCAAGAAGACTTCCAACGTCTGGCTCGTCCTGCCTACAACAACATGCAGAACCAAAACTGGCCAGCCATTGTTTACCGCCTCAAGCTGTCAGGAACTTTTGTTTACCTACCAGAAAATAACATGCTTGGTTTTATCCATCCTAGCGAGCGTTACGCAGAGCCACGTTTGGGGCAAGTATTAGATGCGCGCGTTATTGGTTTCCGTGAAGTGGACCGTACCTTGAACCTCTCCCTCAAACCACGTTCCTTTGAAATGTTGGAAAATGATGCTCAGATGATTTTGACTTACTTGGAAAGCAATGGCGGTTTCATGACCTTAAATGATAAGTCATCTCCAGACGACATCAAGGCAACATTTGGCATTTCTAAAGGTCAGTTCAAGAAAGCACTCGGTGGCTTGATGAAGTCTGGCAAAATCAAGCAAGACCAGTTTGGTACAGAGTTGATCTAGGCCTTATAGACATGAAAAAGAAACTTGAAGAAATGAGTTTAGAGGAACTCTGGCAACTTTTTCCTATTTTTCTAGTAGAGCACAAGTCAGAGTGGAAAGACTGGTATGAATTGGAGAAAACAAGTCTTAAAAAAATATTGGGTGCAAATGTTATTAAAAGAATAGAACATATCGGTAGCACTGCTATCCCTAATATTTGGGCCAAAAATATCGTTGATATTCTGCTAGAAGTAGGTAGAATAGAGGATTTAGCAAGAGTTAGGGATTTATTGGTGAAGAATGGTTGGTTAGTGATGTCGGAGAGTCCTAATAGGATTTCGCTAAATAAAGGATATACAGAGCAGGGATTTGCTGAGAAAGTTTTTCATTTACATTTGCGAATGACGGGAGATCATGACGAGATTTATTTTAGAGATTATCTCTGCCAGCATTCAGATATTGCCCAAGCGTATCAGGAATTAAAACTCAGTTTGTGGAAAAAATTTGAACACAATCGAGACGCCTATACTGATGCGAAAACGGATTTTATAAACTACTATGTGTCAGAGGCTAAGTCCAGTAATTTTTAAAGATCAGAAAAGTTTCATCAAAAAAAGTCTTGATAGGAGAAAGAATTGAGAAAATCATTTTACACTTGGCTCATGACTGAGCGCAATCCTAAAAGTAATAGTCCTAAAGCTATCTTGGCAGACCTCGCTTTTGAAGAGTCGGCCTTTCCAAAACATACAGATGATTTCGATGAGGTGAGTCGCTTTTTAGAGGAATATGCCAGTTTCTCTTTCAATCTAGGAGACTTTGATGCTATCTGGCAAGAATACTTAGAACACTAGCATTTATTCATTGGGTTTGGGCTAGTAATTTCTCCACCCCTTTGCTATAATAAAAAGAAATAAAAGGATTAGAGAGGTTCTTTATTTGAAGGAACATTCAATAGACATTCAACTGAGTCATCCAGATGACTTGTTTCATCTTTTTGGTTCCAATGAACGCCATCTTCGTTTGATGGAAGAAGAGCTTGATGTTGTGATTCATGCTCGTACGGAGATTGTCCAAGTTTTGGGAGAAGAGTCTGCTTGCGAGGAAGCCCGTCAGGTTATTCAGGCTTTGATGGTCTTGGTAAATCGTGGGATGACCGTTGGTACGCCAGATGTGGTAACTGCGATTAGCATGGTCAAAAACGATGAAATCGACAAGTTTGTCGCCCTTTACGAAGAAGAAATTATCAAAGACAATACTGGTAAACCTATCCGCGTCAAAACCTTGGGTCAAAAACTTTATGTGGACAGTGTCAAACAGCATGATGTGACCTTTGGAATTGGGCCAGCAGGTACAGGGAAGACCTTCCTTGCAGTGACCTTGGCTGTGACAGCTCTTAAACGTGGGCAAGTCAAGCGGATTATCCTAACTCGTCCAGCAGTAGAAGCAGGAGAGAGTCTAGGTTTTCTTCCGGGTGATCTCAAAGAGAAGGTAGATCCTTACCTTCGACCTGTTTATGATGCCTTGTATCAGATTCTGGGCAAAGACCAAACAACTCGTCTCATGGAGCGTGAAATTATCGAGATTGCTCCTCTTGCCTATATGCGTGGACGGACCTTGGATGATGCCTTTGTCATTCTCGATGAGGCGCAAAATACGACCATCATGCAGATGAAGATGTTCTTGACTCGTTTAGGTTTTAATTCTAAGATGATTGTCAATGGAGATATCAGTCAGATTGACCTTCCGCGTAACGTTAAGTCCGGTTTGATTGATGCCCAAGAAAAGCTCAAGAACATTCACCAGATTGACTTTGTTCATTTTTCAGCCAAGGATGTGGTTCGCCATCCAGTTGTCGCTCAGATTATCCGAGCTTATGAACCAGCTCCAATTAAAAATGAAGAGCGTGAAGAAGTCCAAGAAGAAACAGAATAGCAAAAAAGAGCAGTTCAGGTGGAATTGCTCTTTCTTTTATCTGATAATTAGATTTTTATACTAGTTCATCGATTGGAATATGTCTTTTATCGAGTCCTTGGGCTACTGGAAGACTGGTTAAGTAACCTTGATAAGTGGTCACACCTTGACGCAAGCCCTCATCTTCAGCAATTGCTTGTGCGAATCCTTTGCCAGCCAAAGCTTCGATATAAGGAAGAGTGACATTGGTTAGGGCGATGGTTGAAGTGCGAGCAACCGCACCAGGAATATTAGCAACGGCATAGTGGAGAACACCGTGTTTTTCATAAACAGGCTCATCGTGCGTAGTCACACGGTCAGCCGTTTCGATAACGCCACCTTGGTCAACAGCAACGTCAACGATGACAGAGCCTGGACGCATTTGTTTGACCATCTCATCTGTCACCAATTTCGGTGCTTTGGCACCAGGGATGAGAACCGCTCCAATTACCACATCCGCATCTCTCACACTGGCTTCGATGTTGAATGAATTGGACATGAGAGTTTGAATTTGGTGGCCAAAGACCTCCTCTAAAACGGAGAGACGTTTAGCACTGATATCAAGGATGGTCACTTGCGCTCCCAATCCTAAAGCGATGCGGGCAGCATGGGTCCCTACGACACCGCCACCGATGATGGTTACTTTCCCTTTAGGTACACCCGGTACACCACCCAGTAGGACGCCAGAACCTCCTGCTTGTTTGGTTAGGAAGTGAGCTCCGATTTGGACTGCCATACGGCCTGCAACCTCACTCATTGGAACGAGGAGTGGTAACTGACCTTGGGAATCACGAACAGTTTCATAGGCAATCCCTGTTGTTTTTGCTGCTAGCATAGCATCTGCTAATTCAGGCGCTGCGGCCATGTGCAAGTAGGTAAAGAGAAGCAGGTCGTCACGTAAGTAACCATATTCAGAAGCTAATGGTTCTTTTACTTTCACGACTAACTCTGCAGCCCAGGCTTCACCAGCAGTAGCAACAATCTCAGCTCCTTGCTTTTGATAGTCAGCATCAGTAAAGCCAGAACCGAGACCAGCATTTGTTTCGATTAGGACGCGATGACCACGACCGACTAAGCTGTGGACACCAGCAGGTGTGAGGCCAACACGGTTTTCATTATTCTTAATTTCTTTTGGAATTCCGATTAACATAGAGAAAAACTCCCTTTCTATTGACGGGTTGTAAATGATTTATCACAATTATCTATAAAATAAGGTGATGATTTCATTCTATATGAAACCGCTTTAAAAAGCAAGAAAAACTTGTTGTAACTTCTTTTTTATGCTAGACTGATAGAAAATACTTTTGAATGGTAGAAACGTATGGAATCAATTTTTGTAAAACTTGCCCAGTATCCGTCTATAGAAACGGAGCGTTTATTGCTTAGACCTGTAACCTTGGATGATGCAGAAGAAATGTTTGACTATGCCTCGGATAAGGATAATACACGTTACACTTTTCTAACCAATCAAAATTTAGAAGAAACCAAAAATAATATTGCTCAGTTCTACTTGGCTAATCCCTTGGGACGTTGGGGAATAGAACTAAAAAGCAATGGCAAATTTATCGGAACCATTGATTTGCACAAGATTGATCCTGCTCTTAAGAAGGCGGCTATTGGCTACATTATCAATAAAAAGTATTGGAGTCAAGGATTGACGACAGAAGCCAATCGTGCCGTAATTGAGCTAGCTTTTGAGAAGATAGGAATGAATAAGTTAGTTGCTTTACACGATAAGGCTAATCCCGTGTCAGGAAAGGTCATGGAGAAATCAGGCATGCATTTTTCACATGCAGAACCATATGCTTGTATGGACCAGCATGAAGAAGGCCGAATCGTTACAAGGGTTCATTATGTCTTGACCAAGGAAGACTATTTTGCAAATAAATAAGCAGTTGAGAAGAAATTTTCAACTGTTTTTTCTTTCTCTTACGAATAATCTAAGAGAGGAGAAAATATGGAAGCAATTATCGAGAAAATCAAAGAGTATAAAATCATCGTCATCTGTACTGGTCTGGGCTTGCTTGTAGGAGGATTTTTCCTGCTAAAACCAGCTCCAGAAACACCTGTAAAAGAAACGAATTTACAGGCAGAAGTTGCCGCTGTTTCCAAGGATTCATCGACCGAAAAGGATATGAAGAAGGAAGAAAAGGCAGAGCCCCTTGAACAAGATCTAATCACAGTAGATGTAAAAGGCGCTGTCAAAGCACCTGGAATTTATGATTTGCCTGTAGGTAGTCGGGTCAATGACGCTGTTCAAAAGGCGGGTGGCTTGACAGAGCAAGCAGACAGCAAGTCGCTCAATCTAGCTCAGAAAGTTAGTGATGAAGCTCTGGTTTACGTTCCCACTAAGGGAGAAGAATCAGCTAGTCAACATACTGGTTCTGGAGCGCCTTCTTCAACAAGCAAGGAAAAGAAGGTCAATCTCAATAAGGCCAGTTTGGAAGAACTCAAGCAGGTCAAGGGACTGGGAGGAAAACGAGCTCAGGACATTATCGATCATCGTGAGGCAAATGGGAAATTTAAGTCGGTTGATGAACTCAAGAAAGTCTCTGGTATTGGTGCCAAGACCATAGAAAAGTTAAAAGACTATGTTACAGTGGATTAAGAACATCCCCCTTCCCCTAATCTATCTGAGTTTTCTATTGCTCTGGATTTACTACGCCATTTTCTCATCATCTTATCTCGCATTGCTAGGCTTTGTTTTTCTGCTAGTTTGTCTCTTTATTCAATTTCCTTGGAAATCAGCTAGTAAAGTTCTACTGCTTTGTGGAATCTTTGGCTTCTGGTTTCTGTTTCAAAATTGGCAACAGAGTCAAGCGAGTCAAAATTTGGCGGATTCTGTTGAAAGGCTACGGATTTTGCCTGACACTATTAAGGTCAATGGTGACAGTCTATCCTTTCGTGGCAAGTCTGATGGACGCATTTTTCAAGTCTATTATAAACTCCAGTCCGAAGAGGAGAAAGAAGCCTTTCAAGCTTTAACTGACCTTCATGAGATAGGACTAGCAGGGAAGCTTTCGGAGCCAGAAGGGCAGAGAAATTTTGGTGGTTTTGACTACCAAGCCTATCTGAAGACTCAGGGAATTTACCAGACTCTCAATATCAAAAGAATCCAGTCGCTTCAAAAAGTTGGCAGTTGGAATATAGTAGAAAACCTGTCCAGTGTACGCCGTAAGGCTGTAGTTTGGATTAAGACGCACTTTCCAGATCCTATGCGCAATTACATGACAGGACTCTTGCTAGGACATCTGGACACTGACTTTGAGGAGATGAATGAGCTTTATTCCAGTCTAGGAATTATCCACCTCTTTGCCTTGTCGGGTATGCAGGTAGGCTTTTTCATGGATGGATTTAAGAAACTTCTCTTGCGATTGGGCTTGACCCAAGAAAAGTTGAAATGGCTGACTTATCCCTTTTCTCTTATTTATGCAGGGCTAACAGGATTTTCAGCATCAGTCATTCGCAGTCTCTTGCAAAAGTTACTGGCTCAACATGGTGTTAAGGGCTTGGATAATTTTGCCTTGACGGTGCTTGTCCTCTTTATCATCATGCCTAACTTTTTTCTGACTGCAGGAGGAGTTTTGTCATGCGCTTACGCTTTTATCTTGACCATGACCAGCAAAGAAGGAGAGGGTCTCAAGGCTGTTGCTAGAGAAAGTCTAGTCATTTCCTTGGGAATATTACCCATCCTATCCTTCTATTTTGCGGAATTTCAACCTTGGTCCATCCTCTTGACCTTTGTCTTTTCCTTTCTATTTGACTTGGTCTTCTTACAGCTCTTGTCTATCTTATTTGCCCTTTCCTTTCTCTATCCAGTCATTCAGCTGAATTTTATCTTTGAATGGTTGGAGGGCATTATTCGCTTGGTCTCACAGGTGGCAAACAGGCCGCTTGTACTTGGACAACCCAATGCATGGCTTTTAATCTTATTGTTAATTTCCTTGGCTTTAGTCTATGATTTGAGGAAAAATATTAAAAGGCTAATAGTGTTGAGCTTATTGATTACAGGTCTCTTTTTCTTGACCAAGCATCCACTGGAAAATGAAATCACCATGCTGGATGTGGGGCAAGGGGAAAGTATTTTCCTACGGGATGTAACTGGGAAAACCATTCTCATAGATGTAGGTGGCAAGGCAGAGTCAAATAAGAAAATTGAGGCTTGGCAAGAAAAGGTAACGACTAGCAATGCCCAGCGAACCTTGATTCCCTACCTCAAAAGTCGTGGAGTGGCCAAGATTGATCAGTTGATTTTGACCAACACGGACAAGGAGCATGTTGGAGATTTGTTGGAGGTGAGCAAGGCTTTCCATGTAGGGGAGATCTTAGTATCAAAAGGCAGTCTGAAACAGAAGGAATTTGTGGTAGAACTGCAGGCGACTCAAACCAAGGTGCGTAGTGTGACAGTAGGAGAGAACTTGCCCATTTTTGGAAGTCAGTTAGAAGTCCTATCTCCAAGGAAAATGGGAGACGGAGGTCATGAAGATTCCCTGGTTCTGTATGGAAAACTTTTGGATAAGCACTTTCTATTCACAGGAAATTTGGAGGAGAAAGGAGAGAAGGACTTGCTGAAGCACTATCCAGACTTGAAAGTGGATGTTTTGAAAGCTAGCCAACATGGCTCTAAAAAATCATTAAGTTCAGCCTTTCTAGAAAAACTCAAACCAGAGTTCACTCTCATTTCAGTTGGAAAGAATAATCGAACGAAACTCCCCCATCAGGAAACCTTGATACGACTGGAAACTATCAATAGCAAAGTTTACCGAACTGACCAGCAAGGAGCTATACGCTTTAAGGGGTGGAATAGTTGGAAAATCGAAAGTGTTCGATAGGAAGGACAAATATTATATATTAGTAAAATAAACTAGAAATCTGTTGCATAATAATGATAAAAACGATACAATAAAAGCGTCTTCAATATTAATGATATAAAACCATTAAAAATTAGCAAAAACCGTTTAATTAGTTAGTTTATGATCTATTGGTCCTTTTCAGTCCAGTATGTCTGCTGTGAGCGTTCTTAAAACTTATCGGTATGATTGGAAAGTATAGTACGAACTATCACAGTCTCGTTATGATAGATATGATGAGTATAGCGTTGATGGTGGTTAAATTACGATTTTTTAGAGATATAAATTATTACAACGGTAGTTGTTAATCTTTCAAGAGTGATAAAAAGGAGGGCTAGGTATGTTGCAGCTTATTCATGTGACCTTAAAAACGCGACAAGTCATCTTACAAGATGTTGATTTTACATTTGAAAAGGGTAGTATTTATGGTATTCTTGCTATCAATGGCTCTGGAAAGACGACCCTGTTCCGCGCCATTAGCAATTTAATTCCTATAAGTAGTGGAAATATCGCAGTCCCTCCTTCTTTATTTTATTATGAAAGCATTGAATGGCTGGATGAAAATTTAAGTGGGATGGACTATCTTCGCCTCATAAAAAACATCTGGAAGTCAGGGCTGAACTTGGGGGATGAAATTACCTATTGGGAAATGTCTGACTATATCAGCCTTCCCATTCGTAAGTATTCCTTAGGCATGAAGCAACGCTTGGTGATTGCCATGTATTTCCTCAGTCAGGCGAAATGCTGGCTTATGGATGAGATTACAAATGGCTTAGATGAGTATTATCGACAGAAGTTTTTTGATAGGCTAGCACAAATCGATAGACAAGAACAGCTGGTTCTTTTAAGTTCCCACTATAAGGAAGAGTTGCTTGATGTCTGCGATAGAGTAGTAACCATTCATCGGGGAAAGATAGAAGAGGTTTAGTTTATGAAAGATGTTGGTCTATTTTTATTAAAAAAAGTTTTCAAAAGTCGCTTAAATTGGATTATCTTAGCTTTATTTGTATCTGGACTCGGTGTTACCTTTTATTTTAATAGTCAGACTGCAAACTCCGTCAGCTTGGAGAGCGAGTTGGAAACCCGTCTTGTAAAAGATGAGAGAGTCATCAATGAATATGAAGAGGAACTCTCCCAAATTTCTGATACCAACTCGGAGGAATACCAGATTGCTAAAATTAATTTAGAATCGCAAAAAAATCTTTTGACTCAAAAGAAAGAAATTCTGGATTTGTTAAAAGAAGGACGCTGGAAAGAAGCCTACTATTTGCAGTGGCAAGATGAAGAGAAGAATTATGAAGTTATGTCAAATCAACCGACTGCTAGCTCTGACTTTAAAATGGCGGTTGACCGCCAACGAAAGATTTACCAAGCCCTGTATCCCTTGAATATAAAAGCACATACTTTGGAGTTTCCGACCCACGGGATTGATCAGATTGTCTGGATTTTAGAGGCTATCATCCCAAGCTTGTTTGTGGTTGCTATTATTTTTATGCTAACGCAACTATTTGCAGAAAGATATCAAAATCATCTGGATACAGCTCAATTATATCCTTTTTCAAAAGTGGCATTTGCCATGTCCTCTCTTGGAGTTGGAGTGGGCTATGTAACTGTGCTGTTTATCGGAATCAGCGGATTTTCTTTTCTAGCGGGAAGTCTGATAAGTGGTTTTGGACAGTTAGATTATCCCTACCCGATTTATAGCTTAGTGAATCAAGAGGTAACTATTGGAAAGATACAAGATGTGTTATTTCCTGGCTTGTTATTAGCTTTCTTAGCCTTTATCGTCATTGTGGAAGTAGTGTACTTGATTACTTACTTTTTCAAGCAAAAAATGCCTGTCCTCTTTCTTTCACTTATTGGGATTGTTGGCTTATTGTTTGGCATTCAAACAATTCAGCCTCTCCAAAAGATTGCACATCTGATTCCCTTTACTTACTTGCGTTCAGTGGATATTTTATCTGGAAGATTACCTAAGCAAATTGATAATGTCAATCTAAATTGGAGCATGGGGCTAGTTTTACTTCCTTGCCTGATTATCATTTTGTTAGTGGGGATTCTATTTATCGAAAGATGGGGAAGTTCACGTAAAAAAGAAGTTTTTAAGGCTTAGTTTTCCTATGGGGAAGCTAAAGAAAAACTAATATAGGGAGGGAATCAACTTGGTTCTCTCTTTTTGATGTGGAAACCAAGCCAAAATACAAACAGAAACTTTTCAAAAAAATAACTTTTTATCTTGACAAGAGCTAGAAAACTTGGTATCATATAAAAGTTGAGAAAAGCAGAAGTGAGAGCTTCTCGCCTTGTGACATTAAGTTGCCTGGCCCTACGGATGAAAAGTTTCTAAGAAACGCTATCATAACGTGCGGGCTTGTATATTTACGAGTCCGCTATTGTTTTTCTCTAATAAAACAAAAGAGGTGAAAACCATAGCAAAGCAAGACTTATTCATCAATGATGAGATTCGTGTACGTGAAGTTCGCTTGATTGGTCTTGAAGGAGAGCAGCTAGGCATCAAGCCACTCAGTGAAGCGCAAGCTTTGGCTGATAACGCTAATGTTGACCTAGTATTGATTCAACCCCAAGCCAAACCGCCTGTTGCAAAAATTATGGACTACGGTAAGTTCAAATTTGAGTACCAGAAGAAGCAAAAAGAACAACGTAAAAAACAAAGTGTTGTTACTGTGAAAGAAGTTCGTCTAAGTCCAACTATTGACAAGGGTGACTTTGATACAAAACTTCGCAATGCACGCAAATTCCTTGAAAAAGGAAATAAAGTTAAGGTATCTATTCGCTTTAAGGGTCGTATGATTACCCATAAAGAGATTGGTGCAAAAGTTTTAGCCGAGTTTGCTGAAGCAACTCAAGATATTGCCATCATCGAACAACGTGCTAAAATGGATGGACGTCAAATGTTCATGCAATTGGCGCCAGCGACTGACAAAAAATAATTGTCAGAAAGTTAAATAAAGGAGAAAAAATCATGCCAAAACAAAAAACACACCGCGCATCAGCTAAACGTTTCAAACGTACAGGTTCTGGTGGACTTAAACGTTTCCGTGCTTACACTTCTCACCGTTTCCACGGAAAAACTAAGAAACAACGTCGTCATCTTCGTAAAGCATCTATGGTGCATTCAGGAGACTACAAACGTATCAAAGCAATGCTTACTCGCTTGAAATAATAGCTTGACTGTAAGTAAACAATTCTAGGAAATATTTGGAGGAAATAAAACATGGCACGTGTTAAAGGTGGCGTTGTATCACGCAAACGTCGTAAACGTATTCTTAAATTAGCAAAAGGTTACTATGGAGCTAAACACATCTTGTTCCGTACTGCAAAAGAACAAGTAATGAACTCTTACTACTATGCATACCGTGATCGTCGTCAGAAAAAACGTGACTTCCGCAAATTGTGGATCACTCGTATCAACGCGGCAGCTCGTATGAACGGACTTTCATACTCACAATTGATGCATGGTTTGAAATTGGCTGAGATCGAAGTTAACCGTAAAATGCTTGCTGACTTGGCTGTTAACGATGCAGCAGCTTTCACAGCTCTTGCAGATGCAGCTAAAGCAAAACTTGGTAAATAATAACTGATGAGACTGGAACAGGATTGTCCCAGTCTTTTTGAAAATAAAGGAGACAAATATGGCTTCAAAAATGCTACACACTTGCTTGCGAGTAGAAAACCTTGAAAAATCAATCGCATTTTATCAAGATGCTTTTGGATTTAAAGAATTGCGCCGCAGAGATTTTCCAGATCATGCCTTCACGATTGTCTATCTAGGACTTGAGGGTGACGATTATGAGTTGGAGTTGACTTATAACTACGATCACGGTCCTTATGTGGTTGGAGATGGATTTGCCCATATCGCCCTCAGTACACCCGATCTTGAAGCTCTTCATCAAGAGCACAGTGCAAAAGGCTATGAAGTGACTGAGCCAAATGGCCTACCAGGAACTGCACCTAACTATTACTTTGTCAAAGACCCTGATGGCTACAAGGTCGAAGTCATTCGTGAAAAATAATCTCGTGAAGTCAAGTAGAATGTTCGTTTTCTACTTGACTTTTTTTAGCTGAAAGAGTATACTAGTAAAAATTTAACCTTTAAGGGGAGTCCAGAGAGACTCACAAGGTGTCAGATAAAAGAATAGTGCAATTTTCTAGAGGAGACTTTTTGAGTGTGCTCTCTTCTGTTGTACGATTTTAACTGAGGCCTTGCACTAGCAAGGTCTTTTCTTTGTCTGGTCCCCTTAAAATTTAAGGAGGAAAAGTCATGAATCCCACATGTAAGAAACGTTTGGGTGCAATTCGTTTGGAAACCATGAAGGTGGTTGCACAGGAGGAAATCGCACCAGCAATCTTTGAATTAGTCCTAGAAGGAGAAATGGTTGAAGCTATGCGAGCAGGCCAATTTCTACATCTGCGTGTGCCTGATGACGCCCATCTTTTGCGTCGTCCTATTTCAATTTCGTCTATTGATAAGGTTAAGAAGCAGTGTCATCTCATTTATCGGATTGAAGGAGCTGGGACAGCTATTTTTTCAACCTTAAATCAGGGAGATACTCTGGATGTGATGGGACCTCAGGGGAATGGTTTTGACTTGTCTGACCTAGATGAGCAGAGCCAGATTCTCCTCGTCGGTGGGGGGATTGGTGTTCCCCCCTTGCTTGAGGTTGCCAAGGAATTGCATGGACGTGGAGTGAAAGTAGTGACAGTCCTCGGTTTTGCCAACAAGGATGCTGTTATTCTCGAAACCGAATTGTCTCAATATGGGCAGGTCTTTGTAACGACAGATGATGGTTCTTATGGCATCAAGGGAAATGTGTCAGTCGTCATCAATGATTTAGACAGTCAATTTGATGCTGTTTACTCATGTGGGGCTCCTGGAATGATGAAGTATATCAATCAAACCTTTTATGACCACCCAAGAGCCTACCTATCTCTGGAATCTCGTATGGCTTGTGGGATGGGGGCTTGCTATGCCTGCGTCCTAAAAGTCCCAGATAGTGAAACCGTCAGCCAACGTGTCTGTGAAGATGGCCCTGTTTTCCGCACCGGAACAGTTGTATTGTAAGGAGAAAATCATGACTAGAAATCGTTTACAAGTTTCTCTCCCTGGTTTGGATTTGAAAAATCCGATTATTCCAGCATCAGGCTGTTTTGGTTTTGGCCAAGAGTATGCCAAGTACTATGATTTAGACCTTTTAGGCTCTATTATGATTAAGGCAACGACCCTTGAACCACGCTTTGGCAATCCAACTCCAAGAGTGGCAGAAACACCCGCTGGTATGCTCAATGCAATTGGTTTGCAAAATCCGGGTTTAGAGGTTGTTTTGGCTGAAAAACTGCCTTGGCTGGAAAGAGAATATCCAAATCTTCCTATTATTGCTAACGTGGCTGGTTTTTCAAAACAAGAGTATGCGGCCGTTTCTAGTGGTATTTCCAAGGCAACTAATATAAAGGCCATCGAGCTCAATATTTCTTGCCCCAACGTAGATCACTGTAATCATGGACTCTTGATTGGTCAAGACTCTGATCTGGCTTATGATGTTGTGAAAGCAGCTGTGGAAGCCTCTGATGTGCCAGTTTATGTCAAATTAACCCCTAGTGTGACCGATATCGTTACTGTCGCAAAAGCTGCAGAAGATGCGGGGGCAAGTGGTTTAACCATGATCAATACTCTGGTTGGAATGCGCTTTGACCTCAAAACCAGAAAACCAATCTTGGCCAATGGAACAGGTGGAATGTCTGGTCCAGCAGTATCTCCAGTAGCCCTCAAACTCATCCGCCAAGTCGCCCAAACAACAGACCTGCCTATCATTGGAATGGGGGGAGTGGATTCGGCTGAAGCAGCCCTAGAAATGTATCTGGCTGGAGCATCGGCTATTGGAGTTGGAACAGCCAACTTTACCAATCCATATGCCTGTCCTGATATTATCGAAAATTTACCAAAGGTTATGGATAAATACGGTATCAGCAGTCTAGAAAATCTACGCAAGGAAGTAAAAGAGTCTCTGAGGTAAACTGCAATCAATCTGTTCTTGATTTTTTATCAGTTTGTAATGTTTATTATAGAGAATTTTGATACAATAAAATAGAAAGAACAGAGGAAGAAAGTTTATGAAGAAATTGAGATTTGTTTTTTTAGCTCTGCTATTTTTCTTAGCCAGACCAGAGAGTGCAATGGCTAGCGATGGTACTTGGCAAGGAAAACAATACCTGAAAGCAGATGGGAGTCAAGCAGCCAATGAGTGGGTTTTTGATGCTCAATATCAATCTTGGTTTTATATAAAAGAAGATGCCAACTATGCTGAAAATGAATGGCTGAAACAAGGTGACGACTATTTTTATCTCAAATCTGGTGGCTATATGGCCAAGTCAGAATGGATAGAAGACAAGGGAGCTTTCTATTATCTTGACCAAGATGGAAAGATGAAAAGAAATGCTTGGCTAGGAGCTTCCTATGTCGGTGCAACAGGTGCCAAAGTAATAGAAGACTGGGTCTATGATTCTCAATACGACGCTTGGTTTTACATCAAAGCAGATGGACAACACGCAGAGAAAGAATGGCTCCAAATTAAAGGGAAGGACTATTATTTTAAATCTGGTGGTTATCTACTGACAAGTCAGTGGATTGACCAGGCTTATGTGAATGCCAGTGGTGCCAAAGTACAGCAAGGTTGGCTTTTTGACAAACAATACCAATCTTGGTTTTACATTAAAGAAAATGGAAATCATGCTGATAAAGAATGGATTTTCGAAAATGGTCACTATTATTATCTAAAATCTGGTGGCTATATGGCAGCCAATGAATGGATTTGGGATAAGAAGTCATGGTTTTACCTCAAATCTGATGGTAAAATGGCTGAGAAAGAATGGGTATACGATGCTAAAAGCCAAGCCTGGTACTACTTCAAATCTGGTGGCTACATGGCGAAAAATGAGACTGTAGATGGTTATCAGCTTGGAAGCGACGGTAAATGGCTTGGAGAAAAAGCTACAAATGAAAATGCTGCTTATTATCAAGTCGTACCTGTCACAGCAAATGTTTATAATGCAGATGGTGAAAAGCTCTCCTATATATCGCAAGCTAGTGTCGTCTGGCTAGATAAGGATAGAAAAAGTGATGACAAGCGCTTGGCTATTACTATTTCTGGTTTGTCAGGTTATATGAAAACAGAAGATTTACAAGCACTAGATGCTAGTAAGGATTTTATCCCTTATTATGAGAGTGATGGACATCGTTTTTATCACTATGTGGCTCAGAATGCTAGTATCCCAGTAGCTTCTCATCTTTCTGATATGGAAGTAGGCAAGAAATATTATTCGGCAGATGGGCTGCATTTTGATGGTTTTAACCTTGAAAATCCCTTCCTTTTCAAAGATTTGACAGAGGCTACAAACTATAGTGCTGAAGATTTGGATAAGGTATTTAGTTTGTTAAATATTGACAATAGTCTCTTGGAAAATAAGGGAGCTACCTTTAAGGAAGCCGAAGAACATTACCATATCAATGCCCTCTACCTCCTTGCCCATAGTGCCTTAGAAAGCGACTGGGGAAGAAGTAAGATTGCCAAAGATAAGAATAATTTCTTTGGAATTACAGCCTATGATACGACCCCGTACCTTTCTGCCAAGACATTTGATGATGTGGATAAGGGAATTTTAGGTGCAACCAAGTGGATTAAGGAAAATTATATCGATAGGGGCAGAACTTTCCTTGGAAACAAGGCGTCTGGTATGAATGTAGAATATGCCTCAGACCCTTATTGGGGCGAAAAAATTGCTAGTGTGATGATGAAAATCAATGAGAAACTAGGTGGCAAAGATTAGTCCTATTATTGGATATGATTTGAGTGAGTAGTAATACTCTTCGAAAATCTCTTCAAACCACGTTAACGTCGCCTTGCCGTATAGATGTTACTGACTTCGTCAGTTCTATCTGCAACCTCAAAACAGTGTTTTGAGCAACCTGCGGCTAGTTTCCTAGTTTGCTCTTTGATTTTCATTGGGTATAAGCTAAAAATCCTGATTACAAGTAAAATCAGGATTTTTTCATGGATGCAATTTTTTCTGGGTCTGGTGTAACGCGGAGGGTCTTTTGTCCTGTGTAAGTGACAAAGCCAGGTTTTCCACCAGTTGGTTTGTTTAGTTTCTTGACTTCAATCATATCTACCTGAACCAGATTTGACAGGCGCCCTTGAGAGAAGTAGGCGGCTAGTTCTGCCGCGTCTGTTTTGACTTCATCGGATGGGTCAAGATTTCCTGAGATGACAACATGGCTTCCAGGAATGTCCTTGGCATGGAACCAAAGTTCCTCCTTGCGGGCCATTTTAAAAGTTAGCTCCTCGTTTTGTAGGTTGTTTCGGCCGACATAGATGATGGTTTTGCAATCGCTTGCTAGATATTGTTCTGGTTTTTTGCGTTTCTGGATTTTCTCCCGTTGTCTTCTGCGGATAAAACCTGTTTGGATTAATTCTTCCCGAATTTCAGCGATTTCTTCTAGTCCAGCTTGGTTGAGGACGGTTTCCACACTTTCCAGATAGAGAATGGTTGCCTTGGTTTCTTCAATCAGATCAGTCAAGTATTTGACAGCTTCTTTTAGCTTCTGATAACGTTTAAAATAGCGTTGGGCATTCTGGTTGGGAGTCAAGGCCTTATCAAGCGCAATTGTGATAGGTTGATTAGTGTAGTAATTGTCTAGGATAACCTGATCTTGGTCGTTAGGCACTTGATGGAGGAAAGTTGTTAGCAATTCTCCTTTTTGGCGAAATTCTTCAGCATTGTCTGTCGCTAGGAACTCTTTTTCTTGTTTTTTCAGCTTATGTCGATTTTTCTGAAGTTCATTTTCAACACGACGAATGAGTTCACTGGCTTGCTGTTTGACACGGTCGCGCTCAGCCTTATCCTTATAGTAGGTGTCCAACAAATCAGAAAGACTGGCAAAGGGCTCTCCCACCTGATTTGCAAAAGGAACTGGACTGAAGGAAGTCTCAGTCAAGCAGGGCTTGGTTTCTTGATTGAAAAAATTTCGGAAAGTAGATAGTTTATCACTAACCAGTATGCTTTCCAATTCATTTGCCGTATCGCGTCCCAGACCTTGAAAGAGGCTTTGAAGGTTTTTTGCTGTCGTTTCCTGTGTTTGCAGGATTTCAAAGAGCTTTTCATCCTTGATAGTAAAAGGATTGAGAGATTCTGTGCTTGGAGGAGCGATATAGGTCGATCCAGGAAGCAAGGTGCGGTAGCTATTTTGTGAAAAACCGACGTGTTTGATGACTTCGAGGATTTTATGACTGCTTTTATCGACCAGTAGAATATTACTGTGTTTCCCCATGATTTCGATAATCAAGGTAGCCTGGATATGGTCTCCAATTTCGTTTTTATTGGAAACTGTCATTTCCACAATACGGTCATTTTCCACTTGCTCAATCGATTCAATCAGGGCACCCTGCAAATATTTTCTTAAAACCATGATAAAGGTAGAAGGTTGGGCTGGATT
Source organism: Streptococcus mitis SK575 (assembly GCF_000257865.1). Taxonomy (GTDB): domain Bacteria; phylum Bacillota; class Bacilli; order Lactobacillales; family Streptococcaceae; genus Streptococcus; species Streptococcus mitis_CQ. The sequence goes on from NZ_AICU01000079.1 coordinate 87,342, forward strand.
TTCAAAAGTTGTTTGGGTCAGCTGAATGCGTCCAAAAACTGGATGGGCAGAAAGGAGCAGGCGATGGCTTTGGCGATTGCTACGGATTTGCAAGACCAACTCTTGTTCAAAAGGTTGATTGATTTTCTGGATGCGACCGTTCACTAACTTTCTTCGCAATTCCTCAACCATGTGGTGTAAAAAAAATCCGTCAAATGACATCGTTCTCTCCTTGTGATTGTATTCCATAGTATTATATCAAAAAGGTAGAATAAAATCATGGAAATGTGGTATAATAAAGCCAAGTAAAGAGAAACGAGAAGCACATGTATATTGAAATGGTAGATGAAACTGGTCAAGTTTCAAAAGAAATGTTGCAACAAACCCAAGAAATTTTGGAATTTGCAGCCCAAAAATTAGGCAAAGAAGACAAGGAGATGGCAGTTACCTTTGTGACCAATGAACGTAGTCATGAACTAAATCTGGAGTACCGTGACACCGACCGTCCGACAGATGTCATCAGCCTTGAGTATAAGCCAGAGTTGGAAATTGCCTTTGACGAAGAGGATTTACTTGAAAATCCAGAATTGGCAGAGATGATGTCTGAGTTTGATGCCTATATTGGGGAGCTGTTCATCTCTATCGATAAGGCTCATGAGCAGGCCGAGGAATATGGCCACAGCTTTGAGCGTGAGATGGGTTTCTTGGCAGTACACGGCTTTTTGCATATCAATGGCTATGATCACTACACTCCGGAAGAAGAAGCGGAGATGTTCGGTTTACAAGAAGAAATTTTGACAGCCTATGGACTCACAAGACAATAAACGAAAATGGAAGAATCGTGACCTGATATCCAGTTTAGAATTTGCTCTCACAGGAATTTTTACTGCTATCAAGGAAGAACGCAATATGCGAAAACATGCAGTGACGGCTCTTGTAGTCATTCTTGCAGGTTTTGTTTTTCAGGTGTCACGAATCGAATGGCTCTTTCTCCTATTGAGCATTTTCTTGGTAGTAGCCTTTGAAATTATCAATTCTGCTATCGAAAATGTGGTGGATTTGGCCAGTCACTATCACTTTTCCATGCTGGCTAAAAATGCCAAGGATATGGCGGCTGGCGCGGTATTAGTGGTCTCTCTTTTCGCAGCCTTAACAGGCGCATTGATTTTTCTCCCACGAATCTGGGACTTAATATTTTAAACAGTAAGAGGAAATTATGACTTTTAAATCAGGCTTTGTAGCCATTTTAGGACGTCCCAATGTTGGGAAGTCAACTTTTTTAAATCACGTCATGGGGCAAAAGATCGCCATCATGAGTGACAAGGCGCAGACAACGCGCAACAAAATTATGGGAATTTACACGACTGATAAGGAACAAATCGTCTTTATCGACACACCAGGGATTCACAAACCTAAAACAGCTCTTGGAGATTTCATGGTCGAATCTGCCTATAGCACCCTTCGTGAAGTGGATACTGTTCTCTTCATGGTGCCTGCTGATGAAGCGCGTGGTAAGGGAGACGATATGATTATCGAACGTCTCAAGGCTGCTAAGGTTCCTGTTATTCTGGTGGTGAACAAGATTGATAAGGTTCACCCAGACCAGCTTTTATCTCAGATTGATGATTTCCGAAATCAGATGGACTTTAAGGAAATTGTTCCTATCTCAGCCCTTCAGGGAAATAACGTGTCTCGTCTAGTGGATATTTTGAGTGAAAATCTGGATGAAGGATTCCAGTATTTCCCGTCTGATCAAATCACAGACCATCCAGAACGTTTCTTGGTTTCAGAAATGGTTCGCGAGAAAGTCTTGCACCTAACTCGTGAAGAGATTCCGCATTCTGTTGCAGTAGTAGTGGATTCTATGAAACGAGATGAAGAGACAGACAAGGTTCATATCCGTGCAACCATCATGGTCGAGCGCGATAGCCAAAAAGGGATTATCATCGGTAAAGGTGGCGCTATGCTTAAGAAAATCGGTAGTATGGCCCGTCGTGATATTGAACTCATGCTAGGAGACAAGGTTTTCCTAGAAACATGGGTCAAGGTCAAGAAAAACTGGCGCGATAAAAAGCTAGATTTGGCTGACTTTGGCTATAATGAAAAAGAATACTAAGTAGAGGTGGGCTCATGCCTGCTTCTTGTTTTTACAGAAGGAGGACTTATGCCTGAATTACCTGAGGTTGAAACCGTTCGTCGTGGCTTGGAAAAATTGATTTTGGGAAAGAAGATTTCGAGTGTAGAAATTCGTTATCCCAAGATGATTAAGACGGATTTGGAAGAGTTTCAAAGGGAATTGCCTAGTCAGATTATCGAGTCAATGGGACGTCGGGGCAAATATTTGCTTTTCTACCTGACAGACAAGGTCTTGATTTCTCATCTGCGGATGGAGGGCAAGTATTTTTACTATCCGGACCAGGTTCCTGAACGCAAGCATGCCCATGTTTTCTTCCAGTTTGAAGATGGTGGTACGCTTGTTTATGAGGATGTTCGCAAGTTTGGTACTATGGAACTCTTGGCGCCTGACCTTTTGGAAGCCTACTTTCTTTCTAAAAAATTAGGTCCTGAACCAAGCGAACAAGACTTTGATGTGCAGGTCTTTCAAGCTGCCCTATCCAAGTCTAAAAAGCCTATCAAATCCCATCTCCTAGACCAGACTTTGGTAGCTGGACTTGGCAATATCTATGTGGATGAGGTTCTCTGGCGAGCTCAGGTTCATCCGGCTAGACCTTCCCAGACTTTGACATCAGCAGAAGCGACAGCTATTCATGACCAGACCATTGCTGTATTGGGACAGGCTGTTGAAAAAGGTGGCTCGACCATCCGGACTTATACCAATGCCTTTGGGGAAGATGGAACCATGCAGGATTTTCACCAGGTCTATGACAAGGCTGGTCAAGAATGTGTACGCTGTGGTACCATCATTGAGAAAATCCAACTAGGCGGACGAGGAACTCACTTTTGTCCTCAGTGCCAAAGGAGGGGCTGATGGGAAAAATCATTGGAATCACAGGGGGAATTGCCTCTGGTAAGTCAACTGTGACAAATTTTCTAAGAAAGCAAGGCTTTCAAGTAGTGGATGCCGACGCAGTCGTCCACCAACTACAGAAACCTGGTGGTCGTCTGTTTGAGGCTCTAGTCCAGCACTTTGGGCAAGAAATCATCCTTGCAAACGAAGAACTCAATCGCCCTCTCCTAGCTAGTCTCATCTTTTCAAATCCTGAAGAGCAAGAATGGTCTAAGCAAATTCAAGGGGAGATTATCCGTGAGGAACTAGCTACGTTAAGAGACCAATTGGCTCAGACAGAAGAGATTTTCTTCATGGATATTCCCCTACTTTTTGAGCAGGACTACGTCTCTTGGTTTGATGAGACTTGGTTGGTCTATGTGGACCGAGATGTCCAAGTAGAACGCTTAATGAAAAGGGACCACTTGTCCAAAGATGAAGCTGAGTTTCGTCTGGCAGCCCAGTGGCCTTTAGAGAAAAAGAAAGATTTGGCCAGCCATGTTTTAAACAACAATGGAAATCAGGACCAGCTTCTTACTCAGGTGTTCTCCCTGCTTGAGGGAGGTAAGCAAGATGACAGAGATTAACTGGAAGGATAATCTGCGCATTGCCTGGTTTGGTAATTTTCTGACAGGAGCCAGTATTTCCTTAGTTGTGCCTTTTATGCCCATCTTTGTGGAAAATCTGGGTGTAGGGAGTGATCAAGCTGCTTTTTATGCAGGTTTAGCTATTTCTGTCTCTGCCATTTCTGCGACGCTCTTTTCTCCTATCTGGGGTATCCTTGCTGACAAATACGGTCGAAAGCCCATGATGATTCGAGCAGGCATGGCCATGACCATTACTATGGGAGGTTTGGCCTTTGTGCCAAATATTTATTGGTTAATCTTTCTTCGGTTATTAAACGGTGGATTTGCGGGTTTTGTTCCTAATGCCACAGCTTTGATAGCCAGTCAAGTTCCCAAGGAGAAATCAGGTTCTGCCTTAGGCACTTTGTCTACAGGCGTAGTTGCAGGCACTTTAACTGGTCCCTTTATTGGTGGCTTTATCGCAGAATTATTTGGTATTCGTACTGTTTTCTTACTGGTTGGTAGTTTTCTATTCTTAGCTGCTATTTTGACTATTTGCTTTATCAAGGAAGATTTTCAACCAGTAGCCAAGGAAAAGGCCATTCCAACAAAGGAATTGTTTACATCAGTTAAATACCCCTATCTCTTGGTCAACCTCTTTCTGACTAGTTTTGTCATCCAATTTTCAGCCCAATCAATCGGCCCTATCTTAGCTCTGTATGTGCGCGACTTAGGCCAGACAGAGAATCTTCTCTTTGTATCTGGTTTGATTGTGTCCAGTATGGGCTTTTCCAGCATGATGAGTGCAGGAGTCATGGGCAAGCTAGGTGACAAGGTGGGCAATCATCGTCTCTTGGTTGTAGCCCAGTTTTATTCAGTCATCATCTATCTTCTCTGTGCCAATGCTTCTAGCCCCCTTCAACTAGGCCTCTATCGTTTCCTCTTTGGATTGGGAACCGGTGCCTTGATTCCCGGAGTTAATGCCCTTCTCAGCAAGATGACGCCCAAAGCTGGTATTTCGAGGGTCTTTGCCTTTAATCAGGTATTCTTTTATCTGGGCGGTGTCGTTGGTCCCATGGCAGGTTCTGCAGTAGCAGGTCAATTTGGCTACCATGCAGTCTTTTATGCAACAAGCCTTTGTGTTGCCTTTAGTTGTCTCTTTAACCTTCTTCAATTTCGAACATTATTAAAAGTAAAGGAAATCTAGTGCGAGTAAAAATTAATCTCAAATGCTCCTCTTGTGGCAGTATCAATTACCTAACCAGTAAAAATTCAAAAACCCATCCAGACAAGATTGAGGTTTTAAAGTATTGTCCCAAGGAAAGAAAAGTAACCCTACATCTTGAATCTAAGTAGATTTTATGGTAAAATAATAGGGATTTTAAGGAGTTTGATATGTATAACCTATTATTAACCATTTTATTAGTATTATCTGTTGTGATTGTGATTGCGATTTTCATGCAACCAACCAAAAACCAATCCAGCAATGTATTTGATGCCAGCTCAGGTGATTTGTTTGAACGCAGTAAAGCACGCGGTTTTGAAGCTGTAATGCAGCGTTTGACAGGGATTTTAGTCTTTTTCTGGCTAGCCATTGCCTTAGCATTGACGGTATTATCAAGTAGATAAGAAAATAATGGGCAGGACTAGGTCTTTGCCTCTTTTTATTTTTAAAAGATATTTGAGAAGGTTTTACAGTAAAAGAAAATAAAAAATCTAGAAAGAAAATATGAAAGATAAAATAAAAGAATATTTGCAAGCTAAGGGAAAGGTGACTGTCAATGACTTGGCTCAGGCTTTGGAAAAAGATGGGTCTAAGGATTTTCGTGAGTTGATTAAAACCTTGTCCTTAATGGAAAGAAAGCATCAGATACGCTTTGAGGAAGATGGCAGTCTGACTTTGGAAGTCAAGAAAAAACATGAGATTACCCTCAAGGGGATTTTTCATGCCCATAAAAATGGCTTTGGCTTTGTTAGTCTGGAAGGCGAGGAGGACGACCTTTTTGTAGGAAAAAACGATGTCAACTATGCTATTGATGGTGATACCGTTGAGGTCGTCATCAAGAAAGTCGCTGACCGAAACAAGGGAACAGCAGCTGAAGCCAAAATTATTGATATCCTAGAGCACAGCCTGACAACTGTTGTCGGTCAAATCGTTCTAGATCAGGAAAAACCTAAGTATGCAGGCTACATTCGTTCGAAAAATCAGAAAATCAGTCAACCAATTTATGTTAAGAAACCAGCTCTTAAACTAGAAGGAACAGAAGTTCTCAAGGTCTTTATCGACAAATACCCAAGCAAGAAACATGATTTCTTTGTCGCAAGTGTTCTCGATGTGGTGGGGCATTCAACGGATGTCGGAATTGATGTTCTTGAGGTCTTGGAGTCTATGGACATTGTGTCCGAGTTTCCAGAAGCTGTTGTCAAGGAAGCAGAAAGTGTGCCTGATGCTCCGTCTCAAAAGGATATGGAAGGCCGTCTGGATCTAAGAGATGAGATTACCTTTACCATTGACGGCGCTGATGCCAAGGACTTGGACGACGCGGTGCATATCAAGGCCTTGAAAAATGGAAATCTGGAGCTTGGTGTTCACATCGCAGATGTTTCCTACTATGTAACCGAGGGTTCTGCCCTTGACAAGGAAGCCCTTAACCGCGCGACTTCAGTCTATGTAACAGACCGTGTGGTACCAATGCTTCCAGAACGACTGTCAAATGGCATCTGTTCCCTCAATCCTCAAGTTGACCGTCTGACCCAGTCTGCCATCATGGAGATTGATAAACATGGTCGTGTAGTCAACTACACCATCACACAAACGGTTATCAAGACAAGCTTCCGTATGACCTACAGTGATGTCAATGATATCCTAGCAGGTGACGAGGAGAAGAGACAAGAATATAAGAAAATTGTTCCAAGTATCGAACTCATGGCCAAGCTCCATGAAATTTTAGAAAACATGCGTGTGAAACGTGGAGCCCTCAATTTCGATACCAATGAAGCCAAGATTTTAGTGGATAAACAAGGCAAGCCTGTTGATATCGTCCTTCGTCAGCGTGGTGTTGCCGAGCGCATGATTGAGTCCTTTATGCTAATGGCCAACGAAACAGTTGCTGAGCACTTTAGCAAGTTGGATTTGCCTTTTATCTATCGAATTCACGAGGAGCCTAAGGCTGAAAAGGTTCAGAAGTTTATTGATTATGCTTCGAGCTTTGGCTTACGCATTTATGGGACTGCTAGCGAGATTAGCCAGGAGGCCCTCCAAGACATCATGCGTGCTGTTGAGGGAGAACCTTATGCGGATGTATTGTCCATGATGCTTCTTCGCTCCATGCAGCAGGCTCGCTATTCGGAGCATAATCACGGTCACTATGGATTAGCAGCAGATTACTACACTCACTTTACTAGTCCGATTCGTCGTTATCCAGACCTTCTTGTTCATCGCATGATTCGGGATTATGGGCGTTCTAAGGAAATAGCAGAGCATTTTGAGCAAGTGATTCCAGAGATTGCGACCCAGTCTTCCAACCGTGAACGTCGTGCCATTGAGGCTGAACGTGAAGTCGAAGCCATGAAAAAGGCTGAGTACATGGAAGAATACGTAGGTGAAGAGTACGATGCTGTTGTATCAAGCATCGTCAAATTCGGTCTCTTTGTTGAATTGCCGAATACAGTTGAGGGCTTGATTCACATCACTAATCTACCTGAGTTTTATCATTTCAATGAACGTGATTTGACTCTTCGTGGGGAAAAATCGGGGACAACCTTCCGTGTAGGTCAACAGATTCGTATTCGGGTTGAAAGAGCGGATAAGATGACAGGTGAAATTGACTTCTCTTACATTCCAAGTGAATTTGATGTGATTGAAAAAGGCTTGAAACAAGCTAGTCGCAAAGACAGAGGACGTGGTTCAAGTCGTCGTTCAGATAAGAAGGAAGACCAGAGAAAATCAGGACGCTCAAATGATAAGCGCAAGCATTCACAAAAAGACAAGAAGAAAAAGGGCAAGAAACCTTTTTACAAGGAAGTAGCTAAGAAAGGAGCCAAATATGGCAAAGGGCGAGGGAAAGGTCGTCGCACAAAATAAAAAGGCGCGTCACGACTATACAATCGTAGATACGCTAGAGGCAGGGATGGTCCTGACAGGAACTGAAATCAAGAGTGTACGAGCAGCTCGAATCAATCTCAAGGATGGCTTTGCACAAGTAAAAAATGGGGAGGTCTGGTTGAGCAACGTTCATATCGCACCTTACGAAGAGGGTAATATCTGGAATCAAGAACCAGAACGCCGTCGCAAACTCCTGCTCCATAAGAAACAAATTCAAAAATTGGAACAAGAGACTAAAGGAACAGGAATGACACTGATTCCCCTTAAAGTCTATATCAAAGATGGTTACGCTAAACTCCTTTTAGGTCTAGCTAAAGGGAAGCATGACTACGACAAACGGGAGTCTATCAAACGACGTGAGCAAAACCGCGACATCGCGCGTGTTATGAAAGCTGTTAATCAGCGATAAAAAGAGGAAATGAAAATGGAAAGACTAGTTGCCTATAAACGTATGCCTTTGTGGACTAAAGAAACCATGCCAGAGGCTGTTCAGCAGAAACATAATACCAAGGTTGGGACTTGGGGAAAGATTACTGTCTTGAAGGGAGCTCTCAAGTTTATTGAATTGACAGAAGATGGTGAGGTTTTAGCTGAGCACATCTTTGAAGCAGGAGCCGACAATCCCATGGCACAACCACAAGCCTGGCACCGAGTGGAAGCTGACACAGACGATGTGGAATGGTATTTGGAGTTTTATTGTAAACCTGAGGATTATTTCCCTAAAAAATACAATACCAATCCGGTTCATTCAGAGGTCCTAGAGGCTATGCAGACAGTAAAACCAGGGAAAGCCTTGGATTTGGGCTGTGGTCAGGGCCGTAATTCTCTCTTTTTAGCCCAACAAGGTTTTGATGTGACAGCTGTCGATCAAAATGAACTGTCCCTTGAAATCTTGCAAAGCATTGTTGAGCAGGAAGATTTGGATATGCCTGTTGGTCTTTACGATATCAATTCAGCCAGCATTGGGCAAGAATATGATTTCATCGTATCGACAGTTGTTTTGATGTTTTTGCAAGCGGACCGCATTCCTGCAATTATCAAAAATATGCAGGAGCATACCACGGTCGGTGGTTATAACCTTATCGTCTGTGCTATGGACACGGAGGATTATCCTTGCTCAGTGAACTTCCCATTCACATTTAAAGAGGGAGAATTGGCTGAATACTACAAGGATTGGGAGTTGGTCAAGTACAATGAAAATCCTGGTCATCTTCACCGTCGCGATGAGAATGGCAATCGCATTCAACTACGCTTTGCGACCATGCTAGCTAAGAAAATCAAGTAAACATACATGAAGATTAGGAATTTTCCTGATCTTTTTTCTTTTTTTCGAATAATATAGAAAAGGAGGGAAATCATGTTTGTTGCGAGAGATGCTAGGGGAGAATTGGTAAATGTGTTAGAGGATAAACTTGAGAAGCAGGCATACACCTGCCCAGCTTGTGGAGGTCAGCTCCGTTTGCGTCAAGGACCAAGTGTCCGGATACATTTTGCCCACAAAACCTTAAAAGACTGTGATTTTTCCTCTGAAAATGAAAGTCCAGAACACCTAGAAAATAAAAAATCACTTTATCACTGGTTGAAAAGAGATGCAGAGGTGCAATTAGAATCCCCTCTTCCAGAGCTTAAACAGATTGCGGATGTATTTGTAAATGGCAATCTAGCTCTAGAAGTTCAGTGTAGTCCCTTGACTCAAAAGGTTCTTAAAGAGCGAAGTGAGGGCTATCGTAGTCAGGGTTACCAAGTACTGTGGTTGCTGGGTCAAAAACTTTGGCTCAAGGACCGTTTGACTCGTCTGCAACAAGGTTTCATCTATTTCAGTCAAAACATGGGCTTTTATATTTGGGAAGTAGACAAGGGAAAACAGGTTTTAAGACTCAAATACCTGATTCACCAAGATCTTCGAGGCAAACTCCATTATCAGATTAAGGAATTTCCCTATGGTCAAGCTAGTTTATTGGAGATATTACGTTTCCCCTATAAGAAACAACAAATATCTCATTTTACAGTTTCTCAGGACAAGGACATCTGTTGCTATATCCGGCAACAACTGTATTATCAAAATCCTATCTGGATGAAAGAGCAAGCAGAAGCCTATCAAAAGGGAGAGAATATCCTGACTTATGGGCTAAAGGAATGGTATCCACAAATTCGACCACTAGTAGGTGATTTTTGCCAAATTAAGAAGGATTTGACCAGCTATTATCAGTATTTTCAAACCTATTACCAAAAAAATCCTCAGAATGATTGGCAAAAGCTTTATCCACCAGCCTTTTATCAGCAATATTTCTTGAAAAATATGGTAGAATAGAAAGGATGGAGGAATCTAATGGTATTACAAAGAAATGAAATAAATGAAAAAGATACATGGGATCTATCAACGATCTACCCAACTGACCAGGCTTGGGAAGAAGCCTTAAAAGATTTAACAGACCAATTGGAGACAGTAGCCCAGTATGAAGGTCATCTCTTGGATAGTGCGGATAACCTACTCGAAATCACTGAATTTTCTCTTGAGATGGAACGCCAAATTGAGAAGCTTTACGTTTATGCTCATATGAAAAATGACCAGGACACTCGTGAAGCCAAGTATCAAGAGTACTATGCCAAGGCAATGACTCTATACAGCCAGCTGGATCAAGCCTTTTCATTCTATGAGCCCGAATTTATGGAAATTAGTGAAAAGCAGTATGCTGACTTTTTAGAAGCTCAGCCAAAATTGCAGGTTTATCAACACTATTTTGACAAGCTTTTGCAAGGCAAGGAACACGTTCTTTCACAACGTGAAGAAGAATTATTAGCTGGAGCTGGGGAAATCTTTGGTTCGGCAAGTGAAACCTTCGCTATCTTGGACAATGCGGATATTGTGTTCCCTTATGTCCTCGACGATGATGGTAAGGAAGTGCAGCTCTCTCATGGGACTTACACACGTTTGATGGAGTCTAAAAATCGTGAGGTTCGCCGTGGTGCTTATCAAGCCCTTTATGCGACTTATGAGCAATTCCAACACACCTATGCTAAAACCTTGCAAACCAATGTTAAGGTGCAAAACTACCGTGCTAAGGTTCGCAACTACAAGAGTGCTCGTCATGCAGCTTTAGCAGCAAATTTTGTTCCAGAGAGTGTTTATGACAATTTGGTAGCAGCAGTTCGCAAGCATTTACCACTCTTGCATCGTTATCTTGAGCTTCGTTCAAAAATCTTGGGGATTTCAGACCTCAAGATGTACGATGTCTACACACCACTATCTTCAGTAGAATACAGCTTTACCTACGAGGAAGCCTTGAAAAAGGCAGAAGAGGCCTTGGCAGTCTTGGGTGAGGATTACTTGAGCCGTGTTAAACGTGCCTTTAGCGAGCGTTGGATTGATGTTTATGAAAATCAAGGCAAGCGTTCAGGAGCCTACTCTGGCGGTTCTTACGATACCAATGCCTTTATGCTCCTCAACTGGCAGGACAATCTAGACAATCTCTTTACCCTTGTCCATGAGACAGGCCACAGTATGCATTCTAGCTATACTCGTGAAACGCAGCCCTATGTTTACGGAGATTATTCTATCTTCTTGGCTGAGATTGCTTCAACTACCAATGAAAATATCTTGACGGAGAAATTGTTGGAAGAAGTGGAAGACGATGCAACACGCTTTGCTATTCTCAATAACTTCCTAGATGGTTTCCGTGGAACAGTCTTCCGCCAAACTCAATTCGCTGAGTTTGAACACGCTATCCACCAAGCGGACCAAAATGGAGAAGTCTTGACCAGCGATTTCCTAAATAAACTCTACGCAGACTTGAACCAGGAGTATTATGGTTTGAGTAAGGAAGACAATCCTGAAATCCAATACGAGTGGGCTCGCATTCCACACTTCTACTATAACTACTATGTATATCAATATTCAACAGGTTTTGCAGCAGCCTCAGCCTTGGCTGAAAAGATTGTTCATGGTAGTCAAGAAGACCGTGACCGCTATATCGATTACCTCAAGGCAGGTAAGTCTGACTATCCACTCAATGTCATGAGAAAAGCTGGTGTTGATATGGAGAAGGAAGACTACCTAAACGATGCCTTTGCAGTCTTTGAACGCCGTTTAAATGAGTTTGAAGCCCTTGTTGAAAAATTGGGATTGGCATAAGATGGTCGAATCGTATAGTAAGAATGCCAACCATAATATGCGTCGTCCTGTTGTCAAGGAAGAAATTGTAGACTTGATGCGCCAGCGTCAAAAGCAAGTCACAGGTTCCTTGAAAGAATTGGAAGATTTTGCCCGTAAGGAAAATATTCCCATCATTCCCCATGAAACGGTTGCTTATTTCCGTTTTCTCATGCAAACCATGCAACCTAAAAACATTCTGGAAATTGGGACGGCTATCGGTTTTTCAGCCCTCTTGATGGCGGAACATGCGCCAGATGCTAAGATTACAACTATTGACCGCAATCCAGAAATGATTGGATTTGCCAAGGAAAATTTCGCCCAGTTTGACAGTCGCAAGCAAATTACTCTCCTAGAAGGAGATGCGGTAGATGTCTTATCAACCCTGACAGACTCCTATGATTTCGTCTTTATGGATTCTGCTAAGTCTAAATACATCGTCTTTCTGCCAGAAATCCTCAAACATTTGGAAGTTGGTGGTGTGGTTATCTTGGATGATATTTTCCAAGGTGGTGATGTTGCCAAGGACATTATGGAAGTTCGTCGAGGTCAGCGAACTATTTACAGAGGACTTCAAAGACTATTTGATGCAACCTTAGACAATCCAGGACTCACCGCAACATTAGTACCTCTGGGGGACGGCATTCTCATGCTTCGTAAAAATGTAGCAGATGTTCAATTGCCTGACAGCGAATGATTTTCAGAAAAATTTAAGAAAATATAGTAAAATAGATAGGGTAACACTTATCTCAAAGGAGTAGACATGAAGAAAAAATTATTGGCAGGAGCCATTACACTATTATCAGTAGCAACTTTAGCAGCTTGTTCGAAAGGTTCAGAAGGAGCAGATCTTATCAGCATGAAAGGAGATGTTATCACAGAACATCAATTTTATGAGCAAGTGAAAAGCAATCCTTCAGCCCAACAAGTCTTGTTGAACATGACCATCCAAAAAGTATTTGAGAAGCAATATGGCTCAGAAGTAGATGACAAAGAAGTCAATGATACTATTGCCGAAGAAGAAAAACAATATGGTGAAAACTACCAACGTGTCTTGTCACAAGCAGGAATGACTCTTGAAACACGTAAAGCTCAAATTCGTACAAGTAAATTGGTTGAGTTGGCAGTTAAGAAAGCAGCAGAAGCTGAATTGACAGATGATGCTTATAAGAAGGCCTTTGACGAGTACACTCCAGATGTGACTGCTCAAATTATCCGTTTGGACAATGAAGACAAGGCCAAAGAAATTCTTGAAAAAGCCAAAGCTAGTGATGCAGACTTTGCTCAATTAGCTAAAGATAATTCAACAGATGAGAAAACTAAAGCGAATGGTGGAGAAATCACTTTTGATTCTGCTTCAACAGAAGTACCAGATCAAGTTAAGAAAGCAGCTTTTGCTTTAGATGTAAACGGTGTTTCTGATGTGATTAGTGTTACTGGAACACAAGCCTACAGCAGTCAATATTACATTGTTAAACTGATTAAGAAAACAGAAAAATCATCTAATATTGACGATTACAAAGAAAAATTAAAAACTGTTATCTTAACTCAAAAACAAAACGACGCATCATTTGTTCAAAGTATTATCGGAAAAGAATTGCAAGCAGCCAATATCAAGGTTAAAGATCAAGCCTTCCAAAATATCTTCACTCAATACATCGGTGGTGGAGATTCAAGCTCAAGCAGTTCTTCAAAAGAATAAAACAGAAAAGAGCCAAGTGCTCTTTTTCTTATGAGAAAATCTTCTATCTTAAGGGTAAGAGTTTTTTTCTTTCGGAAAAAATGGTATAATAGCAATCAAAACTAGAAAATAAACGGAATTTGGGAATAATTTCTTTTGTTCTCATTAGATTGGTGATACTATGAAGATTAGTAAGAGGCACCTGTTAAACTATTCTATTCTAGTTCCTTACTTACTTTTATCTATTTTGGGTTTGATTGTAGTCTATTCTACAACCAGTGCCATTCTTATCGAAGAAGGTAAAAGTGCCCTCCAATTGGTTCGAAGTCAGGGAATGTTTTGGATATTTAGTTTAATATTGATTGCCTTGATATATAAGCTGAAACTGAATTTTTTAAGAAAAGAACGACTTTTATTTATTGTTATGTTTGTTGAGCTGATTCTCTTAGCTCTGGCTCGCTTAATTGGTACGCCAGTTAATGGAGCATATGGTTGGATTTCAGTAGGACCTTTGACCATTCAGCCAGCTGAGTATTTGAAGATTATCATCGTCTGGTACTTGGCCCAACGTTTTTCAAAACAACAGGATGAAATTGGTATTTACGATTTTCAAGTTTTAACTCAAAATCAATGGATTCCTCGTGCTTTTAATGATTGGCGCTTTGTCCTACTAGTCATGATAGGAAGTTTGGCTATTTTCCCAGATTTGGGGAATGCGACTATCCTAGCACTGGTTGCCTTGATTATGTATACAGTTAGTGGGATTGCTCATCGTTGGTTTATAGCCTTTATCGGTGTATTGGTAGGAGTTTCAGCCCTATCCTTATCAGCTATTTCTATGATTGGGGTTGATAAGTTTTCAAAAGTTCCAGTATTTGGTTACGTTGCTAAGCGTTTCAGTGCCTACTTTAATCCCTTTGCTGATTTGGCAGGAGCAGGCCACCAACTTGCAAATTCCTACTTTGCCATGGTAAATGGTGGTTGGTTTGGTCTAGGCTTAGGAAATTCAATCGAAAAACGTGGTTATTTACCAGAGGCCCATACAGACTTTGTATTTTCAATTGTCATTGAAGAGTTTGGATTTGTGGGAGCCAGCTTGATTTTAGCACTTGTCTTTTTCCTGATTTTACGAATTATCCTAGTCGGAATTCGTGCTAAGAATCCCTTTAATTCCATGATGGCGATTGGGGTTGGAGGGATGATGTTGGTACAGGTCTTTGTCAATATCGGTGGAATTTCTGGTATTATTCCTTCGACAGGAGTAACTTTCCCTTTCTTATCGCAAGGAGGAAACAGTCTCCTAGTCTTGTCTGTAGCCATCGCCTTTGTCTTAAATATTGATGCAAGTGAAAAACGTGCCCAATTATATGAGGAGTTAGAAGCTCACTCATCAAACTATATGTAGAGCTGAGAGTGGAAAGGATTGCCTATGTCTCTTCAAAAATTAGAAAACTATAGTAATAAAGCTGTCGTGCAAGAAGAAGTATTGATTTTAACAGAATTGTTAGAAGATATCACTAAAAACATGCTTGCCCCAGAGACTTTTGAAAAAATCATGCAGTTGAAAGAATTGTCAACTCAAGAAGATTATCAAGGCTTGAACCAATTGGTTACTAGTCTGTCAAATGATGAAATGGCTTATATTTCACGCTATTTCTCCATCTTGCCCCTCTTGATTAATATTTCAGAAGACGTGGATTTGGCTTATGAAATCAACCACCAAAATAATATCGATCAAGATTATCTTGGTAAATTGTCAGCAACAATCAAAATGGTTGCTGAAAAAGAAAATGCGGTTGAAATTCTTGAACACTTGAATGTTGTCCCTGTTTTGACAGCCCATCCAACACAAGTTCAACGTAAGAGTATGTTGGATTTGACTAACCATATCCATACCCTCTTGCGTAAGTATCGTGATGTGAAATTAGGCTTGATTAATAAGGAAAAATGGCATAATGATCTCCGTCGTTACATTGAGATTATCATGCAGACAGACATGATTCGTGAAAAGAAATTGAAAGTAACCAATGAAATCACGAATGTTATGGAATACTACAATAGTTCATTCCTGAAAGCTGTTCCTCATTTGACTGCTGAGTACAAGCGTCTGGCTAAAAAACATGGACTGGAGTTGAAACATCCTAAACCAATTACCATGGGAATGTGGATTGGTGGAGACCGTGATGGGAATCCTTTTGTTACAGCAGATACCTTGAAACAATCTGCTATGACTCAGTGTGAAGTCATCATGAACTACTATGATGAAAAGATTTACCAGCTCTATCGTGAATTCTCTCTCTCAACCAGTATTGTCAATGTAAGCAAGCAAGTCAGAGAAATGGCTCGTCAATCTAAGGATAACTCAATCTACCGTGAAAAAGAGCTTTACCGCCGTGCCTTGTTTGATATTCAATCAAAAATTCAAGCAACAAAAACTTATCTGATTGAAGATAAGGAAGTTGGGGCTCGCTATGAAACGGCCAATGATTTTTATAAGGATTTAATTACCATTCGTGATTCCCTCTTGGAAAATAAGGGTGAAGCACTGATTTCTGGTGATTTTGTTGAGTTGATCCAGGCAGTTGAAATTTTTGGTTTCTATTTGGCATCTATTGACATGCGTCAAGATTCTAGTGTTCATGAGGCCTGTGTAGCCGAACTATTGAAATCAGCAGGAATCCATTCTCGTTACAGCGAACTAAGTGAAGAGGAAAAATGCCAGCTTCTCTTAAAAGAATTAGAAGAAGATCCACGCATTCTTTCTGCTACTCATGTTGAAAAATCAGAGTTACTTGAAAAAGAATTGGCCATCTTTAAGGCTGCCCGTAATTTGAAAGATAAGTTGGGTGATGATGTTATTCGTCAGACCATTATTTCACATGCAACCAGCGTATCAGACATGCTGGAATTGGCTATCTTACTAAAAGAAGTAGGGCTAGTTGATAAAGAGAGAGCTCGTGTCCAAATTGTCCCTCTTTTTGAAACAATCGAGGACTTGGACCACTCAGAAGAAACCATGAGGGAATACCTTTCTCTTGCTCTAGCTAAGAAGTGGATTGCTTCACGTAATAATTACCAAGAAATCATGCTTGGTTACTCTGACAGTAATAAAGATGGTGGTTACTTATCATCATGTTGGACCCTCTACAAGGCTCAACAACAATTGACTGCTATTGGAGATGAATTTGGCGTTAAGGTTACCTTCTTCCATGGCCGTGGTGGTACTGTTGGTCGTGGTGGTGGACCAACTTATGAAGCCATCACCTCCCAACCGCTCAAGTCAATCAAGGATCGTATCCGTTTGACGGAGCAGGGTGAAGTAATTGGCAATAAATACGGTAATAAAGATGCGGCCTACTATAATCTTGAAATGCTAGTATCTGCAGCCATTAACCGTATGATTACGCAGAAGAAGAGCGATACCAATACATCAAATCGTTATGAAGCCATTATGGACCAAGTGGTGGACCGTAGTTACGATATCTACCGTGATTTGGTCTTTGGTAATGACCATTTCTATGATTATTTCTTCGAGTCAAGTCCAATCAAGGCTATTTCAAGCTTTAATATTGGTTCTCGTCCAGCCGCTCGTAAGACGATTACTGAAATCGGTGGTTTGCGAGCTATTCCTTGGGTATTCTCATGGTCACAAAGCCGTGTCATGTTCCCTGGCTGGTATGGTGTCGGATCAAGTTTCAAAGAATTTATTGATAAAAATCCAGAAAATATCGCTATCCTACGAGATATGTACCAAAATTGGCCTTTCTTCCAGTCACTTCTTTCAAATGTAGACATGGTCTTGTCAAAATCAAATATGAATATTGCTTTTGAATATGCCAAACTTTGTGAAGATGATCAAGTAAAAGCAATTTATGAGACTATTCTAAATGAATGGCAAGTTACCAAGGAAGTCATCTTGGCTATCGAAGGATATGATGAACTCTTGGCTGAAAATCCATATCTAAAAGCAAGTTTGGATTATCGTATGCCTTACTTTAATATCCTTAACTATATCCAGTTGGAGTTGATTAAACGTCAACGCCGAGGAGAATTATCAAGCGATCAAGAAAAATTAATCCATACAACCATCAACGGAATTGCGACAGGATTGCGTAATTCAGGCTGATACCTATCAAACTTCCTCTTTTCTATAGGGGAAGTTTTTGAATAGGGTAACTTCTAAAACTAACTTCCAGTTTCCCCCAACCTAGCTTTTAGTATGAGAAAAACGCGTGAAATCAGTGGAAATCCGT
>NZ_AICU01000080.1:0-17110 GCF_000257865.1 Streptococcus mitis SK575
GTTTGGCAGCTTCTTCGTTTCTACGAATCTGTATTCTGGGATATCTTTCTTATCTACTGTTCCTGGTTCACTTGGATATTTCGGAATCTCGTTTCCTTCTTTATCTTTGAAGAATGTATTTACTTTTTCGTAGATGTGTTCTGTATCTCCGTTTGGCAGCTTCTTCGTTTCTACGAATCTGTACTCTGGAATATCTTTCTTATCTACTGTGCCCGGCTCACTTGGATATTTCGGAATCTCATTACCTTCTTTATCTTTGAAGAATGTATTCACTTTTTCGTAAACATGCTCTACATCTCCATTTGGCAGTTTCTTCGTTTCTACGAATCTGTACTCTGGAATGTCTTTCTTATCTACTGTGCCTGGCTCACTTGGATAGTTCGGAATCTCATTGCCTTCTTTATCTTTGAAGAATGTACTTACTTTTTCGTAGACGTGTTCTGTATCTCCATTTGGCAGTTTCTTCGTTTCTACGAAGCGGTAACCTGGGATATCTTTCTTAGGTTGTTCGCCATCTTCTCTTGGATAATTTGGAATAGATACTTCTTTACCATTTGGATCAACTGTCACATAAGACGTTGTAATCTTCGTATAGTTGATTGGTGTATCTTGACTAGGATCAGTTGGTAATGTTGGTGGCACATAACCTTTAGTTGGATCTTCTGGATCAACTGGTTTCAACGGATTTCCATCTTTATCTCTTGGAATGTAACCTGGAACATAAGGAATTACAATATCTTCTGTTGGTACACCCGGTTTAGTTGGATCACCGTTTGGATCATTTGGATAATCAATACGTGGAGGATTTGTTTGTCCTGGCACGTTTGGAATCCAGGCTCCAAGTTTCTTATAGACAACTTTTTGAATGATATCTTTGTCTTCAGCCTTAACAGTTTGATCCTTGGTAGATGCCTCAATATCTCCACTTACTGCAATATAACCTTTAACAAATGGAAGTTTATTACCAGAAAGAACATCAGTTGTAGCTTCTTTCCATTCGCCGTAAGTAACTTCACCTGTCACCAAGTTTACCTTAGCATCACGAGTAAATTTAACTGATGAAGTCACAGAAGTAGTAACCTCTTTACCATCTCCATCAACATAAGTAATTGTACGAGTTACTTCTTCTGAAGTTGTCAATTCCTTAACGCTTTCAGGCCATACTGGTGAATTTGGATCCTCTGGATCAATTGGTTGACCTGGAACTGGCGTCACATCACTTGGAATAACTGGAACAAGGCGTGGTTGAACAGTAACAACAAATTTTTGAATAGCTTTTGTATCATTATCAAATGATTGCTTGCTGCCATCAGTTTTTGTAAACTCATCAGCCACAAGTTCGTAGCCAAGTTTTTTCAGTGCGTTGATACGTTCTACAGTTGAGTAGTTCATTTCAGAACCAGAATCACCTTGAAGGATATCCACTTCACCAAGAATTGTTCCGTTAGTATCTTTGTAAGTTACAGTTGCAACTTGTGTATCAGACTTCACTGTATAAACAGTTGGTGTATACTTAGCTTTCGCTACAGTGCCATTAGTATCCTTACGTACAATAGTTACTCCTGTTGCAGTTCCAACGAAATCTTTATTTGGTGTGAAGGTTACCTTACCTGTTGCATCAACAGTATACGTTCCTTCGTTTGGAACTGTTCTACTTGTTGTACCATCTTCAAATGTAGCAGGAACAGTATTGTCCATTGGTACATCTTTATGACCAGGTACAAATGTTGGTGTACCAGATTGAGGAGTGTTCTTAGGACCTGTAGAACTTGTATCCACACCTGTTGGTCTAACTGGGGTTACAGTTGGAGTGTAACTTGACTCAACAGTTGTACCATTTGTAGGATCTGTTACAACTACTTTAGCTGAATCTGGTGTGCCAACGAAGTCTTTATTTGGCGTGAAGGTTACTGTACCAGTTGGATCGATTGTATATGTACCAACTGTCTTACCATCCTTAGTCGCTGGGATAGTTGTTTCCTCAGTTCCAACGAACTTAGCTGGATTATCTGTTGTTGGTTTCAACTCAGTTCCATCAGCATGTTTATATGTTGGAGTACCTGTCTGTGTCTTACCTTGGATATCAGTTGATGTAGCAGGTGTTGTAGTTGGTGCTACTGGTGTATAGATAACGTACACTGTACTATCAGTTGACTCATTTGTTACCTCAAGACTTGTAACAGTTTTCTTATCATAAGTATAATTAGCTACTTCTGGAGAAACTACTGCCTCAAGCGTTTGTGCTGCTGACCAGTCAGTGTATTCCACATTTCCTGTTACCAAGTTAATGCTTGCGCTACGTGTGAAGGTTACTGTTTGAACTTTATCAGCTGTTACTTCTTTACCATTCTCATCGTTGTAGCGGTACTTGATTGTACGAGTAACTGTCTTAGTTAACTCAAGATTTTCTGCAGTACTTGGCCATACAGGTGAGTTTGGATTTTCTGGATTCACGGGTTGTCCTGGAACAGGTTTCTCATCATTTGGAGTCACGGGTTCTACACGTTGTTTAACTATTACCGTAAAGTTTTGATTCACAGCTGTGTCGTTATCAAAAAGCTTATCAGCTGTCGTTGCTACAATGAAACCATCTTCTACTAACGTATAGCCAGCTTTTTCAAGAGCTGCAATTGCTTTTTCACGATTAACAAAGTCGATAGTTCCTTTATAAACACCCTCTACTGTCTCAACAGCTGCTTCTGGAATTTTAGCTGAATCTATAGCAACTTCTGCACCAGTTGTCACATCATAGTAAGAAATAGTTGCTGTTTGAACATTCTTTCTATAAGTATATGTCACAGTAGTTTGCTCATTTGTAACCTTACCTGAAATCTTCTTAGTACCTTCATCAACCTGACCGTTTGTTGTTTCCACTTTAACAAGAGTATAACCAGGAATTTCTTTTGGTTCAGTTGTAAACGGAGTCGTCACTTTTTCGTTATTTACTGGAGTTGTTGAAGGAGAGATAACGTTACCTTCTTCATCCTTATACTCAACAATGACTGTTCCATCTTCAGCAACAACAGTTGGAGTGTAATTAGTTGTTACAGTAGTACCGTTGATATCTGCAATTTGTACACGTACTGGTGTAGCTTTGCCTGTAAATTCTTCAGTTGGTTGGAATGTAATGACATTAGTTGTTTTATCAAGAGTGTAAGTCCCTTCACCATCAACCGTAACTGTAGTTACAGCATTACCGTTCGCATCAAGAAGTGTCAAAGCACTCTTATCAAGAGCTACTGATTTTGGTTGACCATCTTCACCTAATACTTCAGATGTTTCTCCTTTGGCGAAGTTCAAAGTTGTCGCATCTGTATCAGGAGTATCAAAA
Organism: Streptococcus mitis SK575; assembly: GCF_000257865.1. GTDB lineage: Bacteria > Bacillota > Bacilli > Lactobacillales > Streptococcaceae > Streptococcus > Streptococcus mitis_CQ. Next base: position 3,332 of record NZ_AICU01000080.1, read on the forward strand.
ATAATTTGTGATGTTTGCGCTTGACCTTGCTTACCAGCTGTCGCTGATTCTTTAGCTGTTGGGACTACAGGAACTACTGTTGGAGTATAAGTAGCTGTACCAGTGATTTCTGTTGATTCACCTTTTTCATTAGTAATAGTTGCTGATGCTTGAACTGTTACTAATGCTGGTGTTCCTGTATAAGTTGCAACTGGTTTGAATGTTACTTTGCCTGTTGTTGAATCAATTGTATATGTTCCAACATTTTCAACAGTCACTGAAGTTGCAGTCGTTGGATTTCCAGTAGTTGGATCTACAAGTTTGTAATTTGACACTGGAGCACTATCATCTGATGATGAGAATAGTGGTGTTTCTGACTGCTGTTCACCTTGGATATTCTTAGATGTTACATTTTCACCAGTAATCGTGATTGGTGTTACAGTTGGTTTATAAGTAGCTGTTGCTGTCTCACCATTTGAATCTGTTGCTTGAACAGTTACTCCTGTCCCTTCTCCAGTAAATGTTGGAACTGGTACGAAGGTTACAACACCTGTTGTTGGATCAATTGTGTATGTTCCTTCATTTGCGATTGTAACACTAGTAGTTGGTTGTAGAGTTGTGGGATCAAGCAACTGACGTTTCGCAATTGTTACTGATGAATCTGATGTTTCAAATTCTGGTGTTCCAGTTTGTGTTTTGCCTTGAACGTCTGTAGATGTTGCATTTTCAGCTGTCATAGTGACATCTGTTACAGTTGGTGTGTAAGTAGTCGTTACAGTAGTACCATTTGCATCTGCAATACGTACACTAACTGGTTTTGTAACAGTTCCTGTGAATGTTGCGACTGGTTGGAAAGTAATAACATTTGTCGCTGTATCCAGTGTATAAGTTCCCTCATTTGCAACTGTTACAGATGTTACAGCAACACCGTCTGCATTAAGAAGAGTTACTGATGCTGTATTAAGATCAACAGATTTTGTTGTATTTGCATCAATAGCAACTGTTCCTTTAGCAAAGTTTACAGTTGTATCATCTGTGTCTGCTACGTCAAACTTAATAGCAGAAGTTTGTACTTTCCCTTGAGGTCCAGTTGTTTGAGACGCTACTGCGGTTGGTTTTACTGGAACTACTGTTGGTGTGTAAGTAGCTGTTGCAGTTGCAGTAATATTAGCATTGTTAGTATCTGTACCTAGAATTGCAGTTAGTTTGACAGTTACTGGAGTAGCTGTCCCTGTGAATGTTGCAAGTGGTTTAAAGGTTACAACACCTGTTGTTGGGTCAATTGTATAAGTTCCCTCATTTGCAACTGTTAAAGTCTCAACTAGACTACCGTCAGTTGCAACCAACTTAGCTGGTGATGTTGCACTTGGTGAAATAGTTGAACCGTCACCTACAGAAGTAAAGGTTGGTGTTCCCGTTTGAGTAGCTCCTTGGATATCAGATGATGTAGCATCGTGACCTTCAATTGTGTCTGTTACTGTAATGTGGTAAGTAGTTGTAGCTGTTGATGAGCCAGCCCCATGATCCACACCAGATTCAGTTCCACCTATTGTAGCATCTGTTGTGTAATTACCATTACTATCAATAACATCAACTGTTACTGTATAGACTCCCACTTCATTCAGTGTATAACCACTAGCAAGATTGTAGTTGTTTGCATCTTGTTTAGTGTCATAAACCTTCTGAACTCCTGAAGGAGATGTTACTGTAATACGAGTAATGTAAGTTGTTTTTCCGTACTTAGTATCTTCTGTATCAGAAATTGTCACTGCAGCTTTTGCTTCATTACGGAGATCTACCGCAGTTCCTTTAGTAGAAGTATAATCTTTAGAGCTTGCTATTGGTTTTGTATTAACTACAGTTGCAACATCCGAATTTGTTGCAATCGTACCGCTAATAACACCACCAAATCCTGATTTAGTAAGCACTTCCCAAGAATTGTCACCCAATTTGGTAGCAGTCACTTCTGTACCATCTGATGAAGACCAGGTATTGGAATGTTTATCATAAGTGATTGTTACTGACATTCCATCACCTGCTTGACTAGTATTATGAGAAGCATATACAGTGAGTGGGCGAGTTGGTGTATCAACACTTGTTACTTTACCATTTATATCTAGCTGACGAGTATACTCATAGATGTAGAATTTCATTGCTCCATCTTGTTGCGCTTCAGTATACACTTCGCGTTTTGTCCACGTTGTAGTTCCATCACCATTTGGTGTCTTTACTTCAGCATAATCAGCTGGAAGTTCCCAATGACCAGATGTACTATTTAATTTTGCGATGTGTTTTTGACCGTCAGTTCCAGTTAATTCAACTTGTTCACGTAAGAAAGTTCCCTTAACGTTTTCAGACGATGCTTCAACAGTAATGTTATCCACACCAACTTTTGCTGTCGCTTCTGATGTGACGGGAATGTTAAAGACTGTACTAGAATCTACGGCACCTAGTTCTTGATTTTCAGTAACAGCTGTATTGGTTGAGCCACTATCTACAAGCCACTTACCGTTAACCGCTTTTAGATTTGTTACAGTTCCATCTGGCATCGTTACTTTCGCACTTGTTGCACCCTTAGATATTTTAACTGGTACTGAAGTTGAGTAAGTTTCAACGTTTTGAACCTCAACTTTGGGTTTCACCACAACTGTGAGAGAAGCATGTGCCTCTTGACCTGATTGGTTCCAAACATTATTATTAGCCAGTTTATCGTAATCTTTAGCAAATACAGAGACTGTATATATCCCTGCCTCAGTAAGCTTGCCACCAATAACTCCTTTACCCATATTTGTTTGATTGGCAGCTTGCTCTTCGGAAGTACTATTTGAAACTGTGTAGCTAGTACCTGGAATTAATACTTTTGAATCATCTAATGCAGTTCCTGTAGTATTGTATCCTGAAATTCCTGTTACACTGCGTGAAAAATTTTTACGTACTGTAATTACTTTTTCTTCAGCAGTTGTATAACTATAGTTTCCAGCGTTATTTCCTGGTATAACACCAGCTCCCGAAGCATCATTAAATCGAATATTGATATTGGCATCATCACCTACTGTACGTTTGTATGTTGCAGAATCGGATTTTATTTTAGGAGGCGTGGTATCTTGCCATCCTACCCAACCAGCACGTAAATTCTGAAGTCGAAAAGTTACTGAACGACCGTCAGTATGGGTTGCAGTTACATCAAAACGTAAATCATATACCCCGTTTTCAATATTGGCAGAGACCACCCCTTGAATAGTATCTGTAGCCTCATCATATGCTAAACCAGGAACAAGGTTGGTTGGTGTTACAGAAGTAAGACTCCATCCAGCTTGCTTAGCAGCCTCTGTAACAGCAATACGATCTTTTAATCCTTTAATATATACGCGATCAATTCCTTGTTCATATCCATATCTGTAAATTTCAGTAGCTAGGTATTCATACCCACCGTTAGCTGAATAAATTGCAGTTGCTGCATTTGAGATATTTGAACCATCAGCACGAAGTTTATTTCTCCAAAGTGGAGCTTCTTCAGCTAATTTCTTAGCCGCCTCAGGTGTTAAAGGATAGTCAACACGACCTGTATTGTTATGCCCTCTTGTCCCACCTTGTTCAGTATGCATCCCATTTCCTGCATTTGTTTCATCACCATCACGTTGGTTAGAATACACAACTACTTCTAGGCCTGAAGTATCAGTTCCAGCCCCTTTGGTTAGTGTAATTTCTTGGTGTGGAATTGTATATGTATCTGATCCTGTATGGATTGTTGCATTTATTTCTGAAGCATGAGTAGTACTTGTAGATCTTTCAGCATAAAAATCTTGTGCTGCCAACGCTACAGCAAATTTCCCATCACGACCAATTCCTGCTTTTTTCAGTTCACTATAAACCGCAAGGATAGACTCATTCAAGCGTGAAAGTTGAGCATCCACTTGTTCCTTTGTGACACTCTTATCAGCTAAAAGTACTTTTGATTCGTTAAGTATAGCTTGGTTCTTGGCTACCGCCGCTTCAATTGCTGCTCGATTCTCTTCTGCTACTTCCTTCTTACGGAGTTCTGTAACCGCAAGTGTATTGGTTACATCTGCTTCTGATGAAACTTTATCGAGTTCTGATTTAGCTTCTGAAAGAGCTTTTTCTGTTGGTGTAGCGTTTCTTTCTGCTTCTTCTTTTGCTACCTTATCTTTATCAGCCTGTTCTTTCTCTAATCCAAGTTTATTTGATTCAGTTACAACTGTTTTCAATGAAGCAAGAATATCTTTTTGAATATTTACCTCTTCTTGCTTGGCAGTTTCATTTGCCAAAACAGCTTTCGCAGTAGCTAAAGCTTCACGAACATTGGCTACAACTGAGGCATCCGCATACTTAGCATTTGATAATGCAGTCTCTAAATTTGAAATACTAGTCTCAAGAAGCGACTTATTTACTTTAACTTCTTCTTTCTTAGGTGTTTCAGTTGTCTTTTCAGCCAACTGGATATTACTTCCTCCTAATTCTGGGGAAGGATTTTCTACTTTTTGAATATTTTCTTTGGAATCTGAAACTGGATTTTGTTCAGTCGCTGAAACCGCTCCATTTCCCAAAAACATCAAACCAGCCGCAATCGCTACCGATGCCGCACCAAAACTATACTTACGAATACCGTAACGTATATACTTTTCTGTTCTAAAATCTTGTTGTTTGCCCTTCATTAGACTTAGAACCTCCTTTATGCATGTTTTTTAATATTGAATTGAAATATACAGACAAATAAAAAGCCCCCCCCCTCGAATTTTTTAGTAATATTAAGAGGTTATCATTTTAAAAAAGGTTGCCCAATAATTATCAATATCACTTAATATTGTATCATGCCACTATTATTAATTCAAGTTTAATGCCTATATATATTTCGTAACTTCTCAAAGTAACTTCCATCTCTCTCCCAAAACTGGAAGTTACTCTCAGACGACGAATTATGCTAGAATTAAGTCTGAGACTTTTCGGTTTTTAAACAATAAGGTCAATGTACTAGGATACGAAACTCTATTCTGAACAACTGGTAGTATGTTTCTAGCACAAATTCAATTTTATAAGAAAAGGAAGTAAATATTTTCACGAAAAGCGCATATTATCAAGATTTTGAATATAGTGGATTGAACCTAAAATAGTGCGCTACGGATTCTAAAACATTTCTAGAAATTAATTTGACTTTCCTAAGCTCTCTGTTCATGTCTTATTTCAATCCACTATACCTAATAATATTTCCTTTCGTTTCCAGAGCTTTCTATAGAAAAAAACGCCACATGGGCGTTTTCCTATTCTTATGGTTTGATACGATGCAACATACGTGGGAATGGGATAGCTTCACGGATGTGTTTTGTTCCTGCTGCGAAGGTTACCATACGCTCGATACCGATACCAAATCCACCGTGTGGAACTGTACCGTATTTACGAAGGTCAAGGTAGAATTCATACTCTGTACGGTCCATGCCAAGTTCATCCATCTTAGCTACAAGAGCATCGTAGTCTTCCTCACGCATAGAACCACCGATGATTTCTCCGTAACCTTCTGGAGCAAGCAAGTCTGCACAAAGCACGCGCTCTGGATTCCCAGGAACTGGTTTCATGTAGAAGGCCTTGATGGCTGCTGGATAGTTCATGACAAATGTTGGCACACCAAAGTGGTTTGAGATCCACGTTTCGTGTGGCGAACCAAAGTCATCACCATGCTCAAGATGCTCATAGTCAGCATCTTCATCATTTTCATGCTCTTGCAAGAGGTCAATGGCTTGATCGTAAGTGATACGTTTGAATGGCTCTGCAATGTAGCGTTTCAAGAGTTCTGTATCACGTTCCAATGTTTCCAAGGCTTGAGGCGCACGGTCAAGAACACCTTGAAGAAGAGCTTTTACATAAGCCTCTTGCAAGTCAAGTGACTCATCATGTGTCAAGTATGAGTACTCTGCGTCCATCATCCAGAACTCAGTCAAGTGACGGCGCGTTTTTGATTTTTCAGCACGGAATACTGGACCAAAGTCAAAGACACGACCAAGAGCCATCGCACCTGCTTCTAGGTAAAGCTGACCTGATTGGCTCAAGTAGGCTGGCGTTCCGAAGTAGTCTGTTTCAAAGAGTTCTGTTGAATCTTCTGCCGCGTTTCCTGAAAGGATTGGGCTATCAAACTTCATGAAACCGTTCTTGTCGAAGAACTCATAAGTTGCGTAGATGATAGCGTTACGAATTTGCATCACCGCTACTTGCTTACGAGAACGGAGCCACAAGTGACGGTTGTCCATCAAGAAGTCTGTTCCGTGTTCTTTTGGTGTGATTGGGTAGTCTTGAGATTCACCGATCACTTCGATGTCTGTAATGTCCAACTCATAGCCAAACTTAGAACGTTCGTCTTCTTTAATAATACCTGTCACATAAACAGAAGTTTCTTGGCTCAAGCGTTTGATGACATCAAACTTCTCAAGCCCCACTTCTTCACCAAATTTTTCGACAAAGTTTGGTTTAAAGGCCACACCTTGGAAGAAGGCTGTTCCATCACGCAATTGCAAGAAGGCGATTTTTCCTTTTCCAGATTTGTTGGCAACCCAAGCACCAATCGTCACTTCTTGACCAACATAGTCTTTTACATCGATAATCGTTACACGTTTTGTCATTATTTTTCCTTTTCTTTTTCTTTTATTTTTCCATAAATGCTTTCAAGCGTTTAACTGCTTCTTTAAGCGTGTCTAGGTCTGTCGCATAGCTGAGGCGTACATTTTCTGGTGCTCCGAATCCTGCTCCTGTTACCAAGGCAACTTCAGCTTCTTCTAGGATAGCAGTTGTAAAGTCTGTCACATCCGTATAGCCTTTCATCTCCATGGCCTTTTTGACATTTGGGAAAAGATAGAAGGCCCCTTGCGGTTTGACCACTTCAAATCCAGGCACCTCAGCAAGAAGGGGATAGATGGTGTTTAGTCGTTCCTCAAAAGCCTGACGCATGTTTTCTACAGTATCTTGCTCACCTGATAGAGCCTCAACTGCTGCATACTGAGCTACTGCTGACGGATTGGAGGTTGTTTGACCTGCAATCTTAGACATGGCAGCGATAATGTCTGCTTGACCGACGGCATAGCCAATCCGCCAACCTGTCATAGCATAGGTTTTAGACACACCATTGATGACCACTGTTTGCTTGCGAATCGCTTCTGATAGGCTAGAAATCGGTGTGAACTCATGACCATTATAGACCAAGCGACCATAAATATCGTCTGCTAGGATGAGAATGTCATTTTCTACAGCCCAGTTTCCGATTGCCAAGAGTTCCTCACGGGTGTAAATCATACCTGTCGGATTAGATGGTGAATTCAGCACCAAAACCTTGGTCTTGTCAGTGCGAGCCGCTTCTAACTGCTCTACAGTCACCTTAAAATGATTGTCTTCCTTAGCAGGAACAAAGACAGGAATCCCTTCAGCCATCTTGACCTGATCTCCATAGCTAACCCAGTATGGGGTTGGGATGATGACTTCATCACCTGGATTGACCACTGCCATAAAGAAGGTATAGAGAGAATATTTGGCTCCTGCAGCGACTGTCACTTGATTTGGCGCCACAGAATAGCCGTAAAAGCGCTCAAAGTAGCTATTGACCGCTGCCTTTAGCTCTGGCAGACCTGAGGTCACTGTATAAAAAGAAGCACGCCCATCTCGAATCGATGCAATGGCGGCATCTTGGATATTTTTGGGAGTAGTGAAATCTGGCTCACCCAAGGTTAGAGACAGGATATCTCTTCCCTCAGCCTTCAGCGCTTTGGCACGGGCTCCAGCAGCCAAGGTCACACTTTCTTCCATTTCTAAAACACGGTTGGATAGTTTCATAGGCCCTCCTTATTGACCAATGCTCCTGTTTCAAAATCTACTAGATAAAAATCAGAGCCTGACTTAACTTCCCAAATTGGCTTATCTTGATAACGGCCAAAGGTAATCTTGTCAATCTCGCCAGCTCCTTTTTCCTTAGAAACAGCTTCTGCTTTTTCTTGTGAAACACCCTGATTTAGCTGATAAACGTAAATCTTATGGTCATCTTTTCCAATCAGGACAGCAAGTGATTCTTGTTTTTTATTACGACCAAGAACGCTGTAATAGGATTCTAAGCCATTGTATAAGTCAACCTGATCAGTCTGCTCTAATCCTGCATACTGCTGAGCTAATTTTTCTCCTTCACTTTTAGCTGTTTGATAAGGTTTCATACTCAGAAACACTAGATACAGAAAGGAAGCACTGATAACCACAAACAAAATCGTCATCCCTAGACCATACTGCCACAGTAGATTATTTTTTGCTTTGTTTTGTCTTTTTTTCACTCGTCTATTTTACCATCTATTAAGCTTTATTACAAGTGAATGCAAGAACAAACCTATATTATTTCTTCCTTAAAACAAAACAGATTTTTCTTGTTTAAAACCGAGCAAGAAAAGTAAAGATACAGCGAAATCAAGATATTAAAAAACCTGAGCTTGACACTCAAGTTTTCGTAATTTTTTTGATCTATGGAATCATTTTATCATCTATTCTTTTAGCCATTTTTCCTAAAAATACAGGCAGTAGAAGGCTAATCATGACTAAAAATAATCCTAGATAAAGAAATGTTACTACAAAGCCTAAATGATCAATCAACCAGCCTGTCAGTGGGAAAAACACAATCATACTCAAGCTAAACATCATAGAGTAGACACTCAGCATGGTTGCCCTTACTTCACTTGGGAGCCGCTCTTGCAAATCATTGTCAAAAATCGGCTGAAAAAGAGCATATAGAGCATTACTAATCAAATAAATCAAAATATAGATTAGAGGTGTCCCAAAGTAGGACAGCAGGTAGGTAACTCCAGTCAGCAGGACAAGGACAGGGAAAAGCTTCAAGGCGGCATATTTCTTTCCAATCTTACTCGCTAAATAGACTGCGACGATATTCAAGAGACTACCAAGTAGCATAACTGCTGAAATTTGCCAACCACTTAAATCTGGTAACTGATTTTGATAGTAAAAGTAAAACATGCACATGAGTGTTCCGACAATCTGAGACAAAATCATCCAGTTGAATAGCATGGGATTTCGCTTCAACTCATCCTTAACAGTCCAAATAATCTGTTTCATGGTCACACTATCAGCTTTTTCTAGCTTGACACTGGGTTCTTTCAGCATCCAAATCAGGAAAATAACTATGATAGAAGTCGCAATCATGATATAGTAGGTCAGGTGCAATTGACCATGGACAAAAAATCCCGCCAACACTGTCCCCAAAGACCGAGTTCCTTCTGCTACTCCTGACATAAAACTTGAAATAGATAAGTAACGCTCCTTTAGTCCAGCCTCTACAGCCGAGTCATAGACCATTGCTGCGCTTGTGCCTGAATCAAAATTATAAGACAAGGCACTTACCGCCATCGCTAAGGCATAAATCCAAAAATTTCCCTGCCCAGCCAACATAAGAATAGAAGACACAATCCCTGCTATACGACTTAAATAAAGGTTGGTCTTATAGGAATAGCGGTCAGCTAACATACCAGATGGAATTTCACAGAGAAGACTGGTCGCATGAAAGATACTCTCCAGAAGTCCAATCTGCCAAAGAGACATGCCGTTTTGACTGAGAAAGAGAATCCAAAAACTGGTAATCCCTAAAAATGCAAAAAACTCAACTCCGGCCATCAGGCCAATATTTTTCCGATAATTTCTTATTAACATCTTTTCTCCTTAACAAGTGTATTATTATTTCTTTTGTCCGTCACTTGTTAATCTGTGCTTTACATGATCTCCACCCCTTTTTAGAAGCATTCTTCAATGCCATTATTGTTCCTTTAATGATTTATGAAGTGATACCGGAAAATAGCTGTTATGCGGTTTCTATTGCGAGTTTTCTTATTTATTTTAGCACTTATGTCATCATATTACAAGAGAATGTTAGAATACTCTTCGAAAATCAAATGCATTCCAGTAGCAAGTGACTAGAATTTCTACAATTTTATAGTTTTAATTATCTTTGAGCAAATTTCTTGCAAGTCCTTTTGCTTTGTTGTAATATATTTTATAACAACGAGAGAGTTCTCGAAAATTTAAGAAAAAGGAGACACATCATGTCTAAAAAAGTATTATTTATCGTCGGATCACTACGTCAAGGTTCTTTTAACCACCAAATGGCTCTCGAAGCTGAGAAAGCACTTGCTGGTATAGCGGAAGTTAGCTATCTTGATTATTCAACTATTCCTCTCTTCAGCCAAGATTTGGAAGTTCCAACTCATCCAGCTGTAGCGGCTGCTCGTGAAGCGGTTCTCGCTGCGGATGCCATCTGGATCTTCTCGCCAGTCTACAACTTCTCTATCCCTGGAACAGTGAAAAACTTGCTTGACTGGCTATCTCGTGCCCTTGATTTGTCTGATACACGTGGCGCTTCTGCCCTTCAAGACAAGTTTGTCACCGTATCATCTGTAGCTAATGCCGGTCACGATCAACTCTTCGCTATTTACAAAGACCTCTTGCCATTTATCCGTACACAAGTAGTTGGTGATTTCACTGCTGCACGTGTTAATGACTCTGCTTGGGCAGACGGAAAATTGGTTCTTGAAGAAACAGTCCTAAACTCACTTGAGAAACAAGCTCAAGACTTGGTTGCAGCAGTTCAGTAAAAAATAGAAAATTTTCAAGTCTAAATCAATTATCGCCACCTAATAGGGTGGCATTTTTAGACTCAATCAAGATTTTCAGACAAACATCACCCATCCCAAAAAACCTTGAGCCTTACCACTCAAGGTTTTTAGCAGTCTTTTCCATCATAGGAAAATCATTCTAAGAATATTCTTTCATCCGAGATCTATCACTTATCATCTTCTTTCGAGAAATTAGTGACTGCTTTTGGCTGATTAATCTTCTTTTCTTCGACCTACATATAGACTCAATAGAATACCGCTACCTAGAAGAACAGAGATATAATCAGATTGGCTTCCAGTTTCTGGTAATTTGTCCCCATGGTTTTCTTTAACTGTAGTTGGTACTACTGGGTTAGCATTTACTGGAGTTGCTGGTTGAGCCGGTGTTGGTACTACTGATTGTTCTGGAACCGCTGGTACTGGTTTAACCGGTACTTCTGGTGTTGGAACAACTGGAGTTGGTTGTACTGGCACTTCTGGTGTCGGTACATTTGGTGTTGGCTGCACTGGCACAGGTTTAACCGGTACTTCTGGTGTTGGTTGTGCTGGTACTGTTGGAATATCTAATTCTGGTACTTCAACAACTTCAGGCATACCTGGTACTCCACCGTTGAATTCTGGTAATTCATGAACTGGTGGTTCTGGCATTGCAAATGTTGGTCCTTCTGGCACATTTGGTATTGGAGGAACTGGTTTTTCATTTGATGGTGTTACTGGTTTGTCTTGGCATCCACATTTACCATCTTTGCCATCTTTAATAACTGTTTTTGTCACAGTCCCGTCAGAATTGATGATTGTGATTGTATGACTACCATCACCATTATCTTCAACAGAAACTTTTGGTGATTTACCATCTTTACCGTCTTTAATCACCATTTCTGTTTTGCTTCCATCAGGATTAATGATTGTAACAATGTGAGTTCCATCGTTATTATTTTTAACAGTTACAGTTGGTGAAACTCCATCTTTACCGTCTTTACCATCTTTGATAATAGATTTGTATTCACGGCCATCAGAATCAACGATTGTCAATGTGTGAGTTCCGTCTCCGTTATCAACGATGTTCGCTTTTGGTGATTTACCATCAAAGATTGTAGTTGTCGTTTCTTTACCATCAGCTCCTGTCACCTTAATAGTGTGTGAACCATTGTTGTTATCAATCACTTCAAGTTTTGGTGCTTTACCATCACGAACTGTAGTTGTTGTAGTTGTACCGTCTGAGTTCACAACTGTGATCGTGTGAGTGCCATCTCCGTTAGCCACAACCTTAGCAGTTGGTGATTTACCGTCACGAACTGTTGTTTCAGAAACAGTACCATTACCGTTTTCTACACGAATTGTGTAAGTACCATCATGGTTATCAGTAACAGTGGCTACTGGTGATTTACCATCTTTAACAATGGTTTCAGTAGTTGTTCCATCTCCATTTAAAACTGAAATCTTATGAGTTCCATTTTGTTCATCAGTTATCGTAACTTTTGGTGATTTACCATCATGAACTGTGGTTTCAGTTGTCACACCTTCTGGATTTGTAATAACGATTGTATGACTTCCGTCTCCATTATCACGAACAGATGCGGTTGGAGTACGTCCGTCAACACCGTCACGTCCATTCTTAACAACAAACTCATTCTTAGTTCCGTCTGGGTTAGTGATTGTTACTGTGTGGCTTCCATCTAGGTTTTCTGTTGTAGTTGCTGTTGCAGCTTTACCATCTTTACCATCTTTGATGATAGTGTTGGTAACATTGCCGTCTCCATCTGTAACTTTAACAGTGTGAGTTCCATCGTTGTTATCAGTTACTTCAACTTTTGGAGTCTTACCGTCTTTACCATTCTTAACAACAGTTTCTTTAGTTGTTCCGTCTGGATTTGTTACAGTGATTGTGTGGCTTCCATCTGGATTTTCTGTTGTAGTGATATTGGCAGTTTTACCGTCTTTACCATCTTTAACTTTAGTTGTTGATTCAGAACCATCAGGGTTTCTAACAGTAATAGAGTGTGTTCCATCTCCATTGTCCGTTACAGTAACAACTGGTGATTTACCATCTGCCCCATTATCACCTTTTTCACCTTTTAGTCCATCAAGAACTGTTGCAAGTGGTTTTGTATCATCTAATGGTTGACCTGGATTTGCCGGATCTTCTACAAAAATCTTAGTTTCATTACCTTCTTTTTTAGCAACTAATGATTTACCATCTTTACCATTTTTGACATTAACAGTAATCGGATCTTTTCCTGGTGTTGTAATTGTAATGTCAGTACTATGTCCATCTGCACCTGGCTTAGCTGTAACTTCTGGACTGTCTCCTTTAGCACCTTGTGGTCCTCTTATATTACCTGTCTTATTCCAAGTTCCATTGTTTTTCTTATATACATCACCCGTATTGCTATCGATATAAGTATCACCATTTTTACCATCATTTGGAGTTGGTGCAATATTTCCACTTAAAAGTTCAGCACCATTACGTCCGTCTCTACCACGATTACCATCAACACCATCATTTCCATCTAAAACATCACGTTCACTCAGTAAATCATCAACACCTGGATCGTAGACATTATTGCCATTATTATCATAATAAGCTGTAACATGTGTTCCTGTTGAAGGATGTTCGTTGGAAATTGGTTGGTTGATTTCATTAGCAGTTCCCTCTTCAGGATTATTTCCACTACTTCTAGGTACTCTAGCTCTTCTAAATGAATCTATTCCGTGATTAAATGGTTTCAAATCGATTTTTGGTGCACGCCCATCATGTCCATCTAAACCATCTCTTACTGTGAATGTTACTGGTTCTTTTCCTGGTGTTGTAATGGTTACAAGAGTACTGTGACCATCTGCACCACGCTGAGTTATTACTGTAGGAGTTTGTCCATCATGACCTGCTACTCCTGCTTCACCTTTTTCTCCATCTTGAACAAATACTTTTGTTGGTTGTGAACCATCGTGATTATCGACAGTAATCTCTACTCCTTTATGCCCTTCCTCATCTTTACGGATAGCTGTTACCGTTGGTGATTTTCCATCTACACCATCTTTAATGACTGCAAGAGGTTTTTCTGGGTTCAATGGTTGTCCTGGATGAGTTGGATCTTCTTGATAAACTTTTGTTTCTTTACCTTCTTTTACAGTAATTAATGATTTACCA
>NZ_AICU01000081.1:0-60661 GCF_000257865.1 Streptococcus mitis SK575
TGAGCTGTTATTTTCAACTCTTACTATTATACAGCCTTTTTTAGACTTGTCAACTACTTTTTCTAATTTTTTTAATTAATTTTACAACAGCCTCAGTTCGAGCTGTATGTGGGAACATATCGACCGACTGGATATAATGTAGATCATAGACTTCTACTAAGCGCACCAAATCACGAGCCAAGGTCGAAACATTACAAGAAATATAAACCATTTTTTCTGGTACATAGGTAAGAATAGTGTCTAATAACTTATCATCCAGACCTGTACGCGGTGGATCTACAATCAAAGCATCTGCTCGGTATCCTTCCTTGTACCAACGAGGAATAATCTCTTCTGCTGTTCCAGCTTCATAATGAGTATTGTCAAATCCCATTCTTTTAGCATTTCGCTTGGCATCTTCAATAGCTTCTGGAATAATATCCATACCTCTGAGTGTTTTTACTTTCTTTGCAAAGGCAAATCCAATCGTTCCAACTCCACAATAAGCGTCAATCAAATGGTCTTCTTTATTTACATCCAGCGCTTTTACCGCCTCGCTATAAAGGACTTCTGTTTGTTCAGGATTTAGTTGATAGAATGCTCGAGGGGATAGTGAAAATTCATAATCAAGAACACCTTCTTGAATACTCTCTTGTCCCCAGATGATTTCTGTCTTTTCACCATATATCTCACTTGTTTTAGCTGTATTTGTATTCACAGCGACTGTCACAATTTCCGGAAAATCTTTAACTAAGTCTTTTACCAGTTGGGTTAAATTAAGCTGGCGGTTTGTAACAATAATAATCTGAACCTGTCCAGTCTTTCTTGCTCGTCGGACCATAATAGTCCTAACACCTAGAACTTTTCTCTCATCCGTAATTGGAATCTGGTGATAAGTAAGTAATTCTGCTAGACGATTAGCAATCACTTGGGTTTCCTTGTCTTGTACCAGGCAGTCTTTCAACTCTACTAAATAGTGAGAGTTTTGTGCATATAAGCCCGCCTTAACCTGATTCTTAAATTTTCGAGTCTGAAATTGTAACTTAGCACGGTAGTACTTTGGTTCCTGCATACCAATCGTCGGGCGGATTTCATAATTTTCATATCCTGTAGGAGCAAATTTTTTCAGCGCTTGATAAAGCAAGTCCGTCTTGAACTCCAGCTGCTTATCATAATGCAGGTGCATGATTTGGCAGCCTCCGCACTCATTATAAATAGTACAAGCTGGCACAACTCGAAATTTAGACTTCTTGTTAACCTTCAGTAATTTTGCCTCTACAAAGTTACGTTTAATAGAAGTAATCTGACAATAGATATCTTCTCCTTTGAGAGCACCAGGCACAAAGACTAATGTTTTTTGGTAAAAGCCGATTCCCTCACCATTAATTCCCATGCGCTTGATTTTTAATGGTATTTTTTGTTTCACTTTCAGATTCATACCCCTATCTTATCACATTTTGAGTTATAATAGAACTATGAAAATCACAAAACTTGAAAAGAAAAAAAGACTCTATCTGATGGAGCTTGATAATGACGACAAATGCTACATTACTGAAGATACTATTGTTCGTTTTATGTTATCAAGAGATAAAGTGATAAGCGAAGAAGAATTGAAAGAGATTCAGGACTTTGCCCAATTTTCTTACGGTAAGAATCTAGCCCTCTACCACCTATCCTTTAAAGCGCGCACTGAAAAAGAAGTCAGAGAATATCTGAAAAAATACGATATTGATGAAAACATCATTTCTCAAGTCATTATTAATCTTAAAGAAGATAAGTGGATTAATGATGCTCAGTACGCTTATGCTATCATCAATACCAATCAACTTTCAGGAGACAAGGGGCCTTATGTACTGACTCAGAAACTAACACAAAAAGGGATTTCAAGATCCACTATAGAAGAGATACTGAAAGAATTTGATTTTTCGGAAGTTGCTCAACGTGTAGCTAATAAACTATTAAAAAAATATGATAGAAAACTTCCAGCTCGTGCTTTGCAGGATAAGATTATACAAAATCTGACCAACAAGGGGTTTTCCTATTCGGATGCTAAAACTGCCTTTGACCAGTTGGATAGTCAAGTTGACCAAGAAACGACTCAGGAACTCATCTTCAAGGAGCTTGATAAGCAATATGCTAAGTATGCTCGAAAATATGACGGATACGAACTTAAACAGCGTTTAACTCAAGTTTTAGCTCGAAAAGGCTACGATTTTTCGGATATAGCAAGCGCTCTCAGAGAATATCTTTAATATTTTCGTGTAAAATTCACAGATTTTAGGCATTTTTATGGTACAATAGTAAACGATAAACTTATAAATTGTAGAAAGTTGGTTAGTTATGAAGCTTCCAAAAGAAGGCGACTTTATTACAATTCAAAGTTATAAGCATGATGGCAGTCTCCACCGAACTTGGCGGGACACCATGGTACTAAAAACAACAGAAAACGCCATTATTGGTGTCAACGATCATACACTTGTTACCGAAAGTGATGGTCGTCGTTGGGTTACTCGAGAACCGGCTATTGTTTACTTTCACAAGAAATATTGGTTTAATATTATTGCCATGATTCGTGATAATGGAATTTCCTACTATTGCAATATGGCTAGCCCCTACTATCTGGATGAAGAAGCTCTGAAGTATATTGATTACGATTTGGATGTTAAAATTTTTACAGATGGGGAAAAACGTCTCTTGGACGTTGAGGAGTATGAGCGTCACAAACGCAAAATGAATTATTCTGATGACTTGGACTATATTTTAAAAGAACATGTCAAAATTCTTGTTGATTGGATTAATAATGGACGTGGTCCTTTCTCAGAAGCCTATGTAAACATTTGGTACAAGCGCTATGTAGAACTAAAGAATCGGTAAAGTTGTCAAACTAGGGTGAGAGCCCTGGTTTTTTTATTTGAAAAACCCAGCTTTTCAGCTGGGGTGATTTCTATATATCTAATTTCGTAACAGTAAATTTGATGTGGGAATAGTCTTTTTCAACATCCTTATCCAGCAAGAAAGCTGTGGCATCCTTCTTAACTTGAACCAGATCAATATTCTGGGATTGAGCTGCATAGACGCATCCACAATAACATTGACGATAGATATCATACTCTTCACATATCTCCACTGAACGTTTGTAGCCTTGATTTTTCTTGAAATCACTTGGAAGATAGTGGGTTGTATAAATTTTTTGCACATCAATTCCGATGCTGTTGATGGTTTGAGAATTCTTATGAGGACTGATGGTCAAGGCTGAACCAAAGTAGTCAAAACCCAAGTCCATAGCCACTTGTGCTGTCTTATCCAGGCGGTAGTCAAAGCAAACCTTACAACGGTCGCCACCTTCTGGCTCTTCCTCTAGTCCTCTGACTAACTTCCGGTATTCATTGGGTTCATAGGGAGCTTCTAGGTACTGAACCGTATTTCCTGTTCGCTCATTGAAATCACTGACAAATTTTTGGGTGACGTAAGCCCGCTTGTGGTATTCTGCCTTGGGATGGATATTAGAATTGGCAAAATAAATGGTCACGTCTGCATACTTAGTCAAATATTCTAGAGTATAGGTACTGCAAGGGGCACAGCAAACATGCATGAGAATGGTTGGCCGTTGCTCATTTTTCTCCCATACTTGTACCATCTTCTGCATGACACGGTCATAATTAATCTTCTGATTAGGGTTCATCTTGCTCAGAATTTCTTCTACATCGATCATGTTCTTCTCCTTTTTCTAGTCTTATTTTATCATATAAGTTAGGAGAGCTCAAATCTATTTAGAAGTGAATAGCATAAAAAGGAGGGTTAGGGATTCCCTCCTTTTGTGTTTTTTATAAGTTGCTATCTACAGAAAGCTTACATCATACCGCCCATCATGCTTGGATCCATTGCTGGAGCTGGGGCTACTGGTTCTGGTTTATTAGCTACGACTGCTTCTGTAGTCAAAATCAAGCTGGCTACAGATGCTGCATTTTGTAAGGCTGAACGACTCACTTTAACTGGGTCAATAATCCCTTGATCAATCATGTTGACCCACTCGCCAGTTGCTGCGTTAAAGCCTGTTCCAACTTCAGCATTTTTCAAGCGATCGATAACAATAGATCCTTCAAATCCTGCATTGTGTGCAATCTGACGAACAGGTTCTTCCAAGGCACGGAGAACAATATTGCGTCCTGTTGCTTCGTCTCCTATCAATTCCAAATCAGCCACGGCTGGGATAACATTTACAAGGGCTGTTCCACCACCTGCAACGATTCCTTCTTCAACAGCTGCACGAGTAGCGTTGAGGGCATCTTCAATGCGGAGTTTCATTTCTTTCAACTCAGTTTCAGTTGCGGCTCCGACCTTAATAACCGCTACACCACCTGACAATTTTGCCAAGCGTTCTTGCAATTTTTCACGGTCAAATTCAGAAGTTGTAGTTTCGATTTGAGACTTGATAACCGCAACACGGTGAGAAATCGCTTCAGGATTTCCAGCACCTTCTACGATAACCGTGCTATCTTTGTCCACAGTTACTCTAGCTGCTTGACCAAGCGCTTCAATTGTCGCGTCTTTCAACTCAAGGCCAAGGTCTTCTGTGATAACTGTTCCGCCTGTTAAGATGGCGATATCTTCTAGCATAGCTTTACGACGGTCACCAAAACCAGGCGCCTTGACTGCTACCACGTTGAAGGTTCCACGAATCTTGTTCAAGACAAGAGTTGGAAGAGCTTCGCCATCAACATCATCCGCAATAATTAAGAGTGGACGATTGCTTTGGAGAATGCTTTCTAGGAGTGGCAAGATTTCTTGGATATTGGAAATCTTCTTGTCGGTAATCAAGATGTATGGATTTTCAAGATTAGCCACCATTTTTTCGCTATCTGTCACCATGTACTGTGAAAGGTAACCACGGTCGAACTGCATACCTTCTACAACTTCAAGCTCTGTTTCCATACCACGTGACTCTTCGATAGTGATGACTCCATCTTTGCCAACTTTTTCCATAGCTTCAGAGATGTACTCGCCTACTTTTTCGGAACGAGAAGAGACGGCAGCAACCTGAGCGATAGCTTCTTTGTTGGCAACAGGGATGGCGTTGTTTTTCAAAGCTTCAACTGCTGCAGCAACTGCTGTTTCAATCCCACGACGAATGCCGATTGGATTTGCTCCAGCAGTGACGTTCTTGATTCCTTCGCGGACGATTGCTTGGGTCAAAACAGTTGCAGTTGTCGTTCCGTCACCTGCGATATCGTTAGTTTTTGAAGCTACTTCTGATACCAATTTGGCACCCATATTTTCAAAATGGTCTTCCAATTCGATTTCTTTGGCAATAGTTACACCGTCATTGGTAATCAAGGGTGAACCGAATGATTTTTCAAGAACGACGTTACGACCTTTTGGTCCCAAGGTTACTTTAACAGTGTCTGCAAGGATATCGACACCACGAACCATAGCTGAACGAGCATCAGATGAAAATTTAATTTCTTTTGACATACTTACTTTCTCCTTCTATTCTTCAATGATTGCCAAGATGTTAGCTTCGCCTACGATGATGTACTTTTCATCGCCGTCTTTGACATCAAAACCTGCGTGAGCTTCAACTAAGACACGGTCTCCAGCTTTAACACTTGGAGCAACCAATTCACCGTTTAAGGTACGAACACCTTGTCCAGTAGCCACAACTTGAGCTGTTTTGGTTTTTTCTTGGGCTGAACCTGCGAGGACAAAACCTCCAACAGTTTGTTCTTTTTCTTCTACTTTTAAGACCACACGGTCTCCTAATGGTTTCAACATCTGATTTCCTCCATAATGAGATAGATAGTATTAGCACTCTTTATACCTGAGTGCTAATTCATAGTTCTATTGTATCACTTGGTCAGAAATAGTCAAGAAAAAAGTCTGACTTTGGCAAGATAAAAAGCCTGAGACCAACTCAGACTTTTCAATGTTTATACTCAATGAAAATCAAAGACCAAACTAGGAAGCTCGTCGCAGACTGCTCAAAGCACTGCTTTGAAGTTGTGGATAAACCTGACGTGGTTTGAAGAGATTTTCGAAGAGTATTAAAATGGTAGTTCTTCCTCTTCCAAGACCAAGTCTGCTAAGTCTTGGCCTGCGTTGTTTTCACGCATAGCACGTTGGGCACGACTTTCCAAGAGTTGGAATCCTGTGACAAGTACTTCGGTCACATAATTCATTTGACCATTTTTCTCAAAGCGACGGGTACGAAGTTCTCCATCCACAGAGATAAGACTACCTTTAGTTGCGTAGCTTGCCAAACTTTCTGCTAGTCTGCCCCATAGAACCATATTGACAAAGTCAGCTTCGCGTTCCCCGTTTTGGTCTTTGTAACGACGGTTGACTGCAATAGTCGCTCGCGCTACTGACTTGTCATTGTTGGTTTTGTGCAATTCTGGTGTAGACGTCAAACGCCCAATCATGATAACTTTATTATACATATTTTCTTCCTCCTACTTATCTATTCGTAGGAAATCAAAAAAAGTTACAGAAATTTGTAACTTTTCGAGAAAATTTTTTAGTTTTTATGAACCATGAAACCTGTCGCCTGTTGATTGGCCATAATGGTCATATCTGTAATCTGTACACGACGAGGTTGACTGGTCACATAGACTACTGTGTCTGCAATATCCTGAGCTTGCAAGGCTTCGATTCCTTGGTAAACAGACGCAGCCCGCTCTTTGTCACCATGAAAACGTACCGTCGAAAAATCTGTTTCGACAATTCCAGGCTGAATGGTTGTCACCTTGATATCCGTTGCGATGGTATCAATTCGCAGTCCATCTGAAAAGGTCTTAACCGCTGCCTTGGTAGCTGAATAAACTGCTGCACCTGCATAAGCGTAGATTCCTGCGGTTGACCCCATGTTGATGATATGTCCTTGATTGGCTTTTACCATTGCTGGCAAGAAAGAGCGAGTGACTGCCATCAAACCTTTGACATTGGTATCCAGCATGGTCAACATATCCAACTCTTCATAGTCCTGATAAGGTGCTAAACCTAGAGCCAGTCCGGCGTTGTTGACTAAGATATCAATCCGCCCTATCATTTCTAGAATATCGGAGCAGACAGTCTTTACCATAGTCATATCCGTGACATCTAGTGGAAAGGTCCAGACGGTTTGATTTGGGAAGGTCTCTGCAAACTCCGACTTAAGGGCTTCTAGTCTGTCTGTCCGTCGTCCGGTTAGAACGACATTCTCACCCTGCTCCAGATAAGCACGCGCAATCGCTTCACCAATTCCTGATGTCGCTCCTGTAATCACTACATTTTTTGCCATCTTATTTCCTTCTAGCTGGTCTATCAGATACTAACAACTTCTTAGGCAGTCCAGTGTTTAGCTGGATCAAATGGAGTTCCAACAACTTGGTCTTCTGATAATTCAATAATACCACGTTTTTGCGGAGCATTTGGCAGATGCAATTCACGAGGACTACACATCATGCCAAAACTCTTTTCACCACGAAGTTCGCCTGGGAAAATAAGATTTCCTTTTGGCATCATAGCTCCAGGAAGAGCTACAATGGTTTTCAATCCAACACGCGCATTGGGAGCTCCTGCAACAATTTGCACTGTCTTGTCACTTGCGACTGCAACTTGGCAGATGTTAAGGTGGTCACTATCTGGATGGGCTACCATCTCGACAATCTCACCAACAACAAACTTAGGCTCCTTGTCATTAACAATTTCCTCTGCAAAACCTTCTGCCTGCAACTCTTGGTTTAAACGTGCTACTTGCGCATCTGACAAAAATACTTGACCGCGCTCTGCAATTTCAAATAAACTTGAAACTTCAAAAATATTCCAAGCTACTGTTTCTCCATTATCTTTGAGGAAAACACGAGCTACCTTGCCTTTACGCTCCACATCCAGTTTGGCATCTCCACTATTTTTCACGATGACCATAAGGACATCGCCGACATGTTCTTTGTTATATGTAAAAATCATTGTTTCTATTTTCTCCTATTTCAGTCCTGCTAAAAAGTCGTTAATTTGTTGCTTGCTTTTACGGTCGCGATTAACAAAACGGCCGATTTCCTTGTCCTTTTCTAGTACAACAAGGCTGGGGATTCCATAAACATCCCAGAGTTTGGCCAAATCCATATACTGGTCTCGGTCCACTCGAATAAAGGTGAACTCTGGATTGGTCTCCTCAATTTCTGGTAAGGCAGGATAGATATAACGACAATCGCCACACCAGTCTGCTACAAAAAGAAAGACCTTCTTGCCATCTTTTTCCACTAAAGATGCTAATTCTTCTAAACTTGCTGGTTGTATCATAAGACTTCCTCCTCATAGACTAGGTCTTCATTTTCATAGACAAAGGTATAATGACGGCCATCCTCAAAAATGACGCCACCAACCAAGCTCTCTAGACTGCTTTCATAGACTTGAACATAGAGGGTCGCAATTTCCCCCATGTCTGAAAAATGGTCTCGTACAATCGCTGTCAACTCTTCCTGAGTCTTCATGAGCTTACGGTCATCTGCAACTTTTTTCGTAGCAAGGGCAAGACTCCCAATACCAAGCAGAGCCAGACCTGCCATCCACATTTTTTTAGCTTTCATACCATTCATTTTAACACAAAAAAGGCTTTAGGACAAATGAGGAAGCAGCAGAAAAGCAAGTAAAAAGCCTCTTCCTTTAAGGAAAAGGACTTCTTATACTCAATGAAAATCAAAGAGCAAACTAGGAAGCTAGCCGCAGGGTGCTCAAAGCACTACTTTGAGGTTGTAGATAGAACTGACGAAGTCAGCTCAAAACACTGTTTTGAGGTTGTGGATGAAGCTGACATGGTTTGAAGAGATTTTCGAAGAGTATTATTCTTATTGCCAGGCACCTGAGTTACCAACGTAGTAACCATCAGGTGTGTAGGTATTGCGAAGCATCTTACCTGATGAAGCTAGATAATACCACTTGCCATTGTCTTTGACCCAATCATTCGCTAACATGGCACCAGAAGAACTTACATAATACCATTCTCCCTTGTCATAAACCCAAGTG
The DNA here is from genome assembly GCF_000257865.1 of Streptococcus mitis SK575. Classification (GTDB taxonomy): domain Bacteria; phylum Bacillota; class Bacilli; order Lactobacillales; family Streptococcaceae; genus Streptococcus; species Streptococcus mitis_CQ. The sequence goes on from NZ_AICU01000081.1 coordinate 8,980, forward strand.
CTTGCTTTCATGGCTCCTGAAGTTGATAAATAGTACCACTTGCCTTGTTCGTAAATCCAGTCACTAGCAATCATGGCTCCTGATGATTTAAAGGCATACCAGTTGTTACCTTGATAAAGCCAAGTTTGATTGAACATAACTCCTTCATCATTCATAAAGTACCAAGTTCCCTTGTCCTTAATCCAATCCTTCTGCACTAATTGACCTTGTTTTTGATAGTACCAGTTTTGATTTGATTTTAGCCAGCTTTCTGCTTTTACAATCGGATAAAGTTCTTTGAAAGATCCTCCATCATATTTATGACTGATAGATTTTAGTTTTTCAAGCTTCAACTCGTCATTATCATAATTTGCCCAAGCATATACTTTTTGACCATTGACAGTCTCTGGTAAGGTAGCAGTGTAAGTCTTGGTTTGATAGTCCCATTTTGTATCAAGGTAGGTGTATTGATCACTTGATTCTTCAATACGATAGTAACCTCTCTTTCCACTATCATTATGAATATCATCCACAACTTTCGTTGACCAGGTCTTGACTTCATTTCCGCTTTTGACCTCGACCTTGATATCTCCTCTATAGCCATATGGAACATAGAAATTCAGGTAACGCCCTTCTATACCAATCATAGACTTGTCCTTTTCTTGACCTAGAAAATTGACTGTCTGATCTTGACCATCAAGACTAACCGTCCACTCGATTTTCTCGGTTTTTGGCAAATCCAAGACTTTGATATCCACTTCATGACCATTGTTAAACCGAAGAATCTTGCCATCTTGATACTGTACTCCACACTTAACAACCCATTCTTCTTTAAGCTCAAATGCCTGCCCTGAATGAGGTGAAACAAGCAAAGCTAGGCCTGCTAAAGCTAAACTAAATAGTGTGATTTTTTTCATTGTAGTTCCTCCTTAGGATTTTTTATGTTAATTATATCACTATGTTTTTATTTTGCAACTCATATCCTAAATATGCTAGTAAAAAACCTCTGAGATTGTTCTCAAAGGTTCTGATTTTGCTAATTGCTGTTCTCAACCGCTGCAGTCACAAAGGCAGTGTAGAGTTCTTCTGGACGATTTGGACGGCTTGACAGTTCAGGGTGATACTGACACGCTACAAAGAATTTATTTTCAGGAATTTCCACGATTTCTACCAAACGATTGTCTGGAGAAACTCCTGAAAAGACAAAGCCTGCTGCCTCAAACTGCTCACGGAAGGCATTGTTAAACTCATAACGGTGACGGTGACGGCGTTGCACCACTTCTTGATTGTGATAAGCAGCTGCTGCCTTAGAGCCACGTTTTAGTTTAGACGGATAAAGTCCCAAGCGAAGGGTTCCACCCATATCCTCAACGTCAATCTGATCACGCATGATATCAATGATAGGGTATTTTGTTTCTGGTGCAAGCTCTGCAGAATTGGCACCTTCAAGACCCAAAACGTGACGAGCAAACTCGATACAAGTCAACTGCATTCCCAAGCAGACTCCCAACATTGGAACATCATTCTCACGCGCATAGCGGATGGCTTGGATTTTCCCCTCAGTACCACGTTGGCCAAAACCACCTGGTACGATGATTCCGTCCGCATCAGACAAAAGCTCTGCCACATTCTCTGCTGTCACATCATTGGCATTAATCCAATTGATTTTAACTTCTGCATCATTAGCATAACCAGAGTGTTTCAAGGCTTCGACCACTGAGATATAGGCATCTTGCAACTCCACATACTTACCGACAAGGGAAATTTTGACTTGTTTCTTGAGATTCATGACCTTGTCCACCATGGCTGACCATTCTGTCATATCTGCTACTGGTGCGTCTAATTTCAAATGATCACAGACAATTTGGTCCATACCTTGTGCCTGCAAGTTCAATGGAATTTGGTAAAGGTGTTCGACATCCAACGATTCGATAACGGCTTCTGGTGCCACATCACAGAACTGGGCCAGTTTGTTTTTAATTCCTTGACCAGCTGGCTCTTCTGTACGAATAACCAACATATTTGGTTGGATTCCCAATCCACGCAATTCTTTTACAGAGTGTTGAGTTGGTTTGGTCTTCATTTCACCAGCAGCCTTGAGGTAAGGAAGTAAGGTTGTATGGATGTACATAACATTATCCGCCCCCACATCTGCCTTCATCTGACGAAGGGCCTCTAAGAATGGCAAGGACTCGATATCTCCTACTGTTCCACCAACCTCTGTAATAATGACATCAGAGTCAGTCGTTAGAGCGGCACGCTTGATTTTTTCTTTCAAAGCATCTGTGATATGAGGAATAACCTGAACAGTTGCCCCAAGGTATTCTCCACGGCGTTCCTTACGAAGAACTTCACTGTAAATTTTACCAGTTGTCACGTTGGAATATTTATTAAGATTGATATCGATGAAACGTTCATAGTGACCCAAGTCCAAATCTGTCTCAGCTCCGTCATCTGTCACAAAAACTTCCCCGTGCTGGTAAGGACTCATGGTTCCCGGATCAATATTGATATAAGGGTCAAACTTTTGAATAGTTACTTTGAGACCACGATTTTTCAAGAGACGGCCCAGACTTGCTGCGACAATCCCTTTCCCAATAGACGATACCACACCACCAGTTACAAAAATATATTTCGTAGACATAGATTCCTCTTTCTAAAATGCTCAAGGTCTTGCTGACTACGAGGGGACATAGAAAACAAGACCCTACTAATAAGAATAATCTGGGACGACTGCACCAGATTCACAACCAAAATACAAGAAGATAACTTCTTGAAAAAACAAAAATAGCTCCCTAAGAACTAGGGAGCCCCGACCTCTAAAAGAGGTGCCCGAACAATATGATACCTAAAAATAAGATAATTGTCAATAGCTAACTTTTATTCCTCGATGTTTTCAGTATCATCATCTGAAAACTCGTCGTCTTCTTCGTTAAGATCCACGTCTTCACCCAAGTCATCTGGGGCGATTTCGTTGATTTCTGCGTCGTAAGCTTCCACTTCGTTTTTCTCATCATCTGGATTTTCATCATCGTATGAAAGAGCTGGATCTGCTTCATATGCATCTTCGTCTTCCGGATCATCCGCATTATAGTCAATAGCATCTGAATCGCCATCCATGAAGGCATTGACACGTTTTTTCTTAGCTTTTGGTGCTACTTCATCGTCGTCACTTTCCTCAAGAGCGATGATTTCTTCGTCAATTTCGTCCACACCATACCATGAACGAAGACCCCATTTGTTGTCTCCAAGTGAGATGAAGCTACCGTCAAAGTTCAACTCTGTGTAGAACAAAGGCAAGGCTTCACGGATATCGCTGTTTGATGTTCCAAGGTAGTTTTGAATTTCGTTTACAAGATCGCTAAAATGCATCTCATGGTCGCGACCACGAAGTTCCAAGATAGCACGCGCTACCTCAATCATAGATAGTTCACTTTTTTCTTGCCCAGCAAATACTTCTAATTCCAAAGCGTTTCTCCTCATTTATACTACTATCGCCAGAGTGAACAGACTCTGACCTCATTTTATCATTTACTCTTTATTTTACGATAATTTTGCAGAATAGTCAAAGGTTAAGGGAGAGAAAGTGGCAGGACTTTTTATTTCTTTGCTACCCAGCCGATGGTGTCGCTTGGTGGATTTTCAGTATCAATCCAGATAAATTCAATACCGATTTCCCCATTTTTAAACTTAGTCAAACGAATACCGTTGATTTCCAGTTCATTGAGTCGTTGACCTGTCAATACCTCTCGTTCCTGCAAAATGAAAATCATACATAGAAATTTTTAAAAATTTTCTCTATCGTAAACCTGCCACTAGTTCAGAAACTATATTAGCTGATTCCAAACGTAGTATAGTCATTTCATCTACCTTCCCTAATAATGGCATTGCACCATACCAAACAATGGTCTTGTTCACCAATAGAATAGGCGTGACTATTTTTGATTGAGTAAAAGATACTTTAATCTTCTTGCTCTTCAACTGGTATAGCCAGGATTTGTTTGCAACAGTCTCTGGTATACATATCTCAATTTGACTAATCCTAAATTCTTTTAGAAAATTCATCAGTTTTGTCTGGTGCACATAAGGTAAAATAAGCATACACTCCTGTCTTTCCCCTGCCAAGTCCTCTCTCAGCACATTCTCATATCTACTATCAACATAAACGAATTGTTTCTCCTCACCCTCAATGACACAATAATCCATCTTTCGATAAGCTACTTGTCGTTTCTGAAACATCTTTTCTAAATAAGGAACATGAATATCCACATAATCGAAAATCCGCACCAAAGACTTATCCTTGTAGTTTCTATGAATCCGACCTGCATACTGAATCAAATTATTTTTCCAAGAAAAGGGTGCTGCCAAGATAAGCGTGTCCAACTGAGGTAAGTCAAAACCTTCGCCAATGTATTTTCCAGTTGACAATAATACAAACCCTTTATCTAGCTGTTCTAGCGTCTCTAGTAAACTTGTTCTCTCTCGGACTTTGGTTTTTCCACTGATAATATAAAAATCATCAACCTCTTTCTCTTTCAATAATTTTTCAAAGACATCTATCTGTTGAATTCGATTGACTAGAACCAAGATATTCCGCCCTTCTGCCACTTGGTCTAGAATATCCTTGAGAATCATCTGATTCCTCACTGAGTCAGTAGCAATCCAATCACTAAGCTGTATAAAATTACTTGCTTTGGTCTTTTCAATCTCCAAATGACCAAAAGAAGTGAATCTTAATTGCAATTGCCGTTTAAAATCCGTCTCCCTCTTATCAGCAGTATGGAGTATCTCACCAATTCTCTGAAAAACAATAGGCTCATGACCATTCTTACGCTCAGGCGTAGCCGTCAAACCGTAAAGATACTTCCCTCTAAACTGAGCAACAACTTTTTCAAACATCAAGGCAGAGACATGATGACACTCATCCACAATCATCATCTCATACTCATCCAAAAGACTTTGACTATTTTCCAACTTAAATAGAGATTGAATCATAACAATATCAACCAGTTTACTCAGCCATTTCTTAGTCCCACCGTACTGCCCAACATAGCCTATTACCTTTTCACAGCCTGATGCCGTATAACGGGTAGCTTCTTCCTCTTCGAAAGTCAAAAAATGGTTTAAACGATCCAGCCATTGGTCTAAGAGTTGCCTATTATGAACTAGGATAATTGTTTTGGTCTTCCGTTCAGAGATGAGGGCAGCACCTAAAACGGTCTTCCCAAAACCAGTCTCCGCATGGAGTAAACCATTTTCTTTGGAAATCATATCTGACAGGGCTAACTCTTGCTCAAAAGTGAGTTCTCCCTTAAATTCCACTCTAATAGACCTTTGTACCTTTCTCCTATCTTCCACAGATACCTGCTTAAATTTATCTTGCAATGGATACAGCAAGCCTCTTGGCAGCCATAAATAATGATCGGATTCTCCAAATAAATACATTCGCTCAGGAATTTGATAGGTTGGCTGTCGCATAGCCTGCTTTAAATAAAATTCGGGATTAGAAAATGAAGCCATATTTTTCAAGAAAAACAGTGTCTTGGGTGTCACAGACGATTTTTCAAGTTGGATCATATTGGATAAGACGACCTTCAACTCCTTATCCAATTCTTGTTTGCCTAACTCCTCTTGGATTAACAGCGCCACTTTAGCAGTTGAAACCCTCTGGATTTCTTGTAGATACCTCCATTGGTCTTCATAAGGCTGAAAATGTTCATCCACAAAGACCGTTCGCCCTTGATGATAAGCTTCTCCTTGAAAAGGAAGGGCAATCAAATTACCAAATCCACCTTTAGGAAGAACATCCTGATTTGGAAACATGCGATCAAAAGAATCAAAGGACAGTTGCATACTTTCCTGCATTGCCAGTTCTAACAGTTTCTTTCCAAACAAGCGAGCCTCTCGACTCGGAATCGCTTCCTCAAAGAAGAACCAAATATGGAGTCCGTGGCCCGAACGAGAAATCTCTAGATGAGCTTCCATCTGGCGTTCCCTGGCTATTCTTCGAATGGCTAAACCGGCTTCTTTCCAATCTCTTTCATCCAAATCCAGTACCAAAAAATAACAGCTATCATCTAAGTGCATAGGAAAGATACCGATAGCTGTCTCCCCACGAAAATGAGATTTCAAAACGGAATCCGTCAATGTCTGGAAACTCCGTTTTTCAGGTGGCAACTGCTTCCAACCATAATCATAGGATGGAAAATACTGAATTTTCCCTTGATCATTGATGAAACTCTTAGCATAAACATCATAACGGCCAGCAAACACGGAGGTAAACAATTGTAATTTTTCTTGCGTCGTCAAGCGACTACTTTGAAGTTGGAACATCTCCTCGAACTGAGAGCGTTCCATCACAAACTGACTCTTGTCTTTAAGATGTTTACACAAGAAAAACTCACTATCCCCATTAAAAGAAGAAAAGACATCAAGTACTTCTACCACAATTCCATCCAAAGACACAAAAACAGCCATAACAATCACCTCCTTGATTCCTATAGGCTGATTATAACAAGAATAGCTGAAATTGTACACGAAAATAAAATCCTAATAGTACTCATTTTGTATGTGACTAATATTCCGTCTCGCTCCGGAAGGCACTAGGTAATTAGAGTTTAAACGAGCAGTCTATAAAATTAAAAAAACGCATATCATCAAGCGACTAAAAACTTTGATGATATACGTTTTCTTATGAGAATATTTACTTCATTTTTGCCTAAAATTCAATGTTTACTCAGTATTAGGATTATGAAAAATCGAGGTCTAAATCTAGATACATTTTTTCTGAAGACAAATCATTTTGACCACCGAGCAAGAGATTTTCAAAAAAAGCTGTTAAAAACTCAGGACGTCGCTGTAAAATCTTTGCATTATCTAATACTAAGGCATCACGAAAATACTTGGAATGTTGCTGAAATGGTGTATTATCAATATCAAAACCAAACTCACGAAGATACTGAATCAAAAAGACCGTTACCGTCCGAGTGTTTCCTTCGCGAAATGGATGAATCTGCCAGATTCCTGAAATAAAATGCTGGATTTTTTTAACCATATCCGCTTGGGTTAGTGTCGCATATGCAACTTGTTTTTCCTGATTAAAATCATAATCCAATGTCATTTGAATCATGGAGTAATCAGAGTACACAACACTTTCACCATTCAAAACAGGTTCATTCTTTGTGATATTGGTCTGACGAAATTGCCCCACCGGAATAGAGGTTTCAAATATATCTTGAAACAACCCCTTATGAATAGCAAGTAAGGTTGCAGGACTGAAGCTAAAGCCTCTTCGAGATAATAGTTCCACGATACGAAGAGAAACCAAGTCTGCCTCCTCCGTACTCGCATCAATGGTATGATGATAAGCCGTTGCATCCTCATAAACCTGCTCATAAGTCAGTTCACCCCGAGCCTGTTTCTCAGCCAAAGATTCCATATAAGCTGATGGCACTAGATTGTCAACTTTCTGTAGGCCAAAACCGATCTGCCATAAGTCACGTTTAGCTTCATAAGACAAGTTTGGATCGTCAATGTTGTAAGTTGGTTGCATAGAAAGGTCCTTTCAATTCTTTTTCTTCATTACCATTAAATCACGAAATTGGTTGGAAACTGGCTTAAACTATAAAAAGCTCTCACAATATGTTCTATGAAATATATATACTTCATATAAATAATAAAAGAGTTGTAGTCAGCACTAGTGGTGAATTCAATGTTAATTTCGCCATCTTTAAACTTAGTCAAACAAATACCATTGTTCTCCAGTTCATTAAGTCGTTAACCCGCCATGACTTCTATCTGCTTTAATTAGAAAAGTTAAGGGGGAGAACTAATACAAATCTTCTAAGCTCCTATATTCTATGACTTCATTTTTTATGATGCTCTTTTGGAATTCAAAATGATTCAAAGGATTATCAATTAACACTAGCTTGGGAATATCATCTAGGTTAGTAACTAAGGATAAAATAAAATCTGATTTAAACTCTTTGGCTTTTTCATATTCTCTGGCAGTCAATCGAATGCGACCCTTAGATTTTCGAATTCCTTTAACTTCGGCAAGGTAAGAATACTCTTGGACATCTACCTGAAAGTCATATCCATCACCATAAAGACGGGCATCGGACAATAGTCCACCTTGAAATTTTTCTTCTTTATCAAAGTTGAGTATAAAATAATTTTCTGCTTCCATTCCAGTTTCTTGTAGACGTTTGAATTTAGTTCGAATAATTGGTTTTTCAAGGGTAGTAATGCCTGTTCGCTTTCCTTCACTAGCAAGTAACATTTTAACGATTTCAGCATAACTATGAACATCTTCATTTCCAAACATCATATCAATTAAATCTTTACGAAAACGGTAAACTTCAGCTTTCTGCCACCAACCTTTTCGATTATTGTCAAAATAAGGATCAAATAAATCCATTCTATTTTTTACAACTCCAGTTGTTTCAGCAATTCCCAGAGAAACCACATGGCGATAAAACTCCGACTTGCTAGAACATTGAAATTCTCTTATAAAAAGCTTGTCAAACTTGGCAAGACCATAGCCAATTAGATTTAACAATTCATAATGAGGGTGTTTAGACATCACTTTCTCCATCAATAGATATTGATTTCATTATACCAAAAAACACGGCTTACCACCGTGTTTCTATGTTTATTTCACCAACTTCTTCATCTCATCAATACGTGCTACGGTCGCATCATACTTGGCTTGGTAGTCGGCTTGTTTGTCGCGTTCTTTTTGGACGACTTCTGGTTTGGCGTTGGCTACGAAGCGTTCGTTAGAGAGCTTCTTACCAACCATGTCCAGTTCTTTTTGCCATTTAGCTAGTTCCTTGTCGAGACGAGCCAGTTCTTCTTCGACATTGAGGAGGTCAGCGAGTGGCAAGTAGATTTCTGCTCCTGTGATGACACTTGACATAGCGAGTTCAGGGGCAGGGATGGTTGAGGCGATTTCCAAGTGTTCTGGATTTGTGAAGCGTTTGATGTAATTGACATTGCTGTTAAAGAAGGCTTCCAAGTCGCTATCACTAGTCTTAACAAGGATGGTGATTGGCTTGCTTGGTGCTACGTTTACTTCCGCACGCGCATTACGAACGGCACGGATCAAGTCTTTGAGGCTTTCTACACCAGTGTGAGCCGTAAGGTCTTCAAAGGCTGGGTTGACAGTTGGGTATTCTGCTGTCACGATAGAGCCTTCTGAGATTTGTCCAAAGATTTCCTCTGTCACGAATGGCATGATTGGGTGAAGGAGACGAAGGATCTTGTCCAGAGTGTAAAGGAGAACAGAACGTGTGATGACTTTCTCTTCTTCATTATCGCTATAAAGGACTTCCTTGGTCAATTCAACATACCAGTCCGCAAACTCGTCCCAGATGAAGTTGTAGAGGATGTGTCCAGCAACACCAAACTCAAACTTATCAAAGTTGGCAGTTGCTTTTCCGATCGTTTCATTGAGGTTGTGGAGAATCCAGCGGTCTGTAACATTTCCAGCTTCCTTGTTAACAACTTTTTCCACATTGGCAGTTGCTTGCTCAAGGGTCAAACCTTCATTGTTCATGAGGATGTAGCGAGAGATGTTCCAGATTTTGTTAATGAAGTTCCATGAAGCATCCATTTTCTCGTAAGAGAAGCGCACGTCTTGGCCTGGTGCAGAACCGTTTGAAAGGAACCAACGAAGGGCATCGGCACCGTATTTCTCGATAACATCCATCGGATCAATACCGTTACCGAGAGACTTAGACATCTTGCGTCCTTGCTCGTCACGGATGAGACCGTGGATCAGAACGTTTTGGAATGGCTGACGGCCAGTGAATTCCAAGGATTGGAAGATCATACGAGACACCCAGAAGAAGATGATGTCGTAACCTGTTACCAAGGTTGAAGTTGGGAAGTAACGTCTGAAGTCTGCTGAGTCGACATCAGGCCAGCCCATTGTCGAGAATGGCCAAAGAGCAGAACTGAACCAAGTATCCAAGACATCTTCGTCCTGAGTCCAACCTTCACCTTCTGGAGCTTCTTCACCGACGTACATTTCACCCTCAGCATTGTACCAAGCAGGGATTTGGTGACCCCACCAGAGCTGACGAGAGATTACCCAGTCGTGAACATTTTCCATCCATTGGAGGAAGGTATCGTTGAAACGAGGTGGGTAAAATTCAACCTTGTCCTCTGTATCTTGGTTAGCAATAGCATTTTTCGCCAATTGGTCCATCTTGACGAACCATTGAGTAGACAAGCGTGGCTCCACCACTACACCCGTACGTTCTGAGTGACCAACACTGTGGACACGTTTTTCGATTTTGACGAGGGCGCCGATTTCTTCCAACTTGGCAACGACTGCTTTACGAGCTTCAAAACGGTCCATGCCTGCAAATTCGAAGGCAAGCTCGTTCATAGTTCCGTCGTCGTTCATGACGTTGACTTGTGGCAAGTTGTGGCGTTGACCCACCAAGAAGTCGTTTGGATCATGGGCAGGCGTGATTTTAACAACACCAGTACCAAACTCGGGATCGGCATGTTCGTCTGCAACGATTGGGATTAGTTTATTAGCGATTGGAAGGATGACGTTTTTTCCAATCAAGTCCTTGTAGCGTGGATCTTCTGGGTTGACCGCAACGGCAACGTCTCCAAACATGGTCTCAGGACGAGTAGTCGCAACTTCAAGAGCGCGTGAGCCGTCTTCCAGCATGTAGTTCATGTGGTAGAAGGCACCTTCGACATCCTTATGGATAACCTCGATATCAGAAAGAGCTGTACGAGCTGCTGGGTCCCAGTTGATGATAAACTCACCACGGTAGATCCAGCCTTTCTTGTAAAGGTCCACAAAGACCTTGCGAACAGCTTTTGACAAACCTTCATCAAGCGTGAAACGCTCACGAGAGTAGTCTACAGAGAGCCCCATCTTGCCCCATTGTTCCTTGATAGTAGTGGCATATTCGTCTTTCCATTCCCAGACCTTATCGAGGAATTTTTCACGACCTAGGTCATAACGTGTAATGCCCTCTCCACGCAAGCGCTCCTCAACCTTAGCCTGAGTGGCAATCCCCGCGTGGTCCATCCCTGGAAGCCAAAGGGTATCAAAACCTTGCATACGTTTTTGACGGATAATGATATCCTGCAAAGTCGTATCCCAAGCGTGACCAAGGTGAAGCTTACCAGTTACATTTGGTGGTGGAATCACGATTGAATAAGGCTTAGCCTTTTGATCGCCCGAAGGCTTGAAAACATCAGCATCAAGCCATTTTTGGTAACGACCAGCCTCAACCTCGGCTGGATTGTATTTAGGTGAAAGTTCTTTAGACATGTGATTGTCCTTTCTAGTTAATATCTTTAAATAAAATTAGTATGTAGAAGATAGGCCTTGATTCAGCACATCTGATTTTTTCAGTATCTTCTATTAGCAAAAAAGAAACTATATAAAAATTTTACATTAACTTTCTCTCATTATCTTCATAATATGTTTATCAAAGTCCGATAGAATTTTTTGAGTTCGGTTAAATTTTTCATACTCCTGGATAGCTTTTGAGTCTGCTTGTTTCTTGGAAATACTTCCTTTTCCTTCTAAAATTTCGTACTCATTAAAAGATAGAAAACGATCAATACTATCTGCCAATCCTCGCATTGTAAAAGTATTACGGCGCTCAACCAAACCTTCAATATAATCAAAATAAGCTGTAACTGTTCGCTCTAGTTGTCGAATTTCTTTTTCTTGCAAATAGTTTTTGGCCACCGTTACATCTGATTTGAGAACTCGTCCATCAGGTGCATTCTTCCAAGTAGTTAATCCCATTTTTTCTTTACTAGCATCAGCTTGCTGATAGATAATTTCTGCAGCAGTATTTCCAGTAATCGCATAATGAAATTTATTTTGCACCATAGCATAGAAATTTTTAGTAATATCTGAGTTTCGATCATAATCTATGGCACATTCAGCAAAGATATCCGTGATTTGTTGATAGATTCGGCGCTCGCTAGAACGAATAGAACGAATCCGTTCTAAAAGTTCACGGAAATAATCTTGTCCAAAAACTGTCTGTCCTTGTTTCAAGCGTTCATCATTCAAAACGAAACCTTTGATGATAAATTCTTTCAAGGTCTTGGTTGCCCAAATTCTAAATTGAGTAGCCTTGCTGGAATTTACGCGATAGCCAACTGAAATGATAGCATCCAGATTGTAATATTCAAGTTCACGCCGAACAGTTCTATTTCCCTCTTGTTGAACCTGTGCAAATTTTGCACAAGTTGATACCTTATCCAACTCATCACTATCATAAATGTTTCTCAAGTGCTTTGTAATGACACTTCGTTCAACTCCAAAAAGCTCTGCAAGACCTTTTTGAGTCAACCAAAGATTTTCATCCTGTAAAAGGATATCTAGCTGAACATGGCCATTAGGTGTAGTATACAGGATGAAATTAGAAATTTCATTCAAGACAATTCCACCTCCTCCCTTCAGTAAACAATTACTTCTCGTTTTTAAACTTTATACCGTTTTCCTTCAGCTTTTTAACGGTTACGGGACCAATTCCCTTCAAAGCGAGAACTTCTTTTTCAGTCCATTTTTTGAAATCTGAAGATGTACGAATCCCATTTTCAACAAAGATGTGAACAAGATCCATCCGAATTCCCTTCATTTTTTCCTCATTCATAAAGGAGTGCCAATCGGATACCTCGGATAAACTTCTTATCATACTGGAATGATCCGAAAATACTGGTTTACGGCGGAACTTTTCGGCCTCGTTTGTTAAAAATTTCGTTAAAATAATATTTTCTAGTAAGTAATCAAACAGAGGGTACAAACTAGCTTGTAACGATTCAACTGAATTTGGACAATAGCATTCTTGGTCTTCTATATCTATAACCTTGAATTGCCAATCTTCCTCTATAAAGAATTCAACAGCTTCATCATTGATTTCCACTAACTTTGCAAATAGCCGACTTGCTTCTTCAATTTTTCCTTGAGAAAAAGCAGAGATGATGGCATGAATAAGAATGGTATCATCCCGTTTCCCTTTATTTAATTCTTCACGATAGAAACGCTCAACCTTTAGCTCCTGACCGGTGATATGATACAAGGAAAGCATACAGAAGACAAAATTAGGAGGAAACCGTTCTGGTCGCTTACTCAAATATAGGTCAATCAATTCTATAGCCTTAGAATTGAATTTCTCCATCATATAATACTCAATCAGAAACATCAGAGCAGACAGGATAGGGCGTGCTTCAAAATAATTCCAACTATTGTATCCATTCACTTTCCATTTTTCTAAAACTAGAATTTCAAAATCCAATACTTTTTTAAAAGTTGACAAATCAAAATCTTCAACTTCTGATAAGAATAAATGAAAATCAGCAGCAAAATAATCTGGATTTATTTTTAAAACTTGCTTTAACAGTTTATTTCGCTTCTGTGTATTCGGAGTATGCATAGCTTCTCTAAATAAAGCATGATCCTGATTCCAATCAAAAGTCCTATTTTTCAGTTGGTAATTTATTAGCTGAACATCTGGATACTCTCCATGTTCATCAGCATATTGCATCACTGCTGTATGTAGTTCATCGAAATTTTGAATAGTACGACGTTCTACAAAAGTTGGATTTTTGGCCATGATTTCTGTCCAAGCAGCCTCTTCTTCAGAAATAACTTTGATATCCAACTTTTGCTGGCGTTTTAATTCTTTTTTTCTATTTTTCTTTTTAGCCATCTATTTTCTCCTATAACTCATTCTTCAATAGATCAAACTCTACCTCTGCTGTATTGGATATTCTTACAGCCTCGGATACAGGCTTTAATGGTAAATCTCAGCTTCTTTGTGATTCATTTGCTTTGAAGGTTGTCCCCCCCAAGCGCGATTAAGGCTGAATTTTCTAGTTACGTTTAGTGGTGGAAATCGTGATCAAAAAAGTTTTAGACTTTTGAACTTCTTGAGTCTTGAGAATATCTTCTTAAAGTTGTTTAGATATGTGTTTGTCCTTTCTCTATTTTGTTCATTTTATTTTGAATTTGCTTAGCAACTTCTTTTGCAGTCAAACTCGTATTATTTATTTTAAGGTAGTGGTGCAACTCATTCGGTTGATGTTGGGAATTTAATTGAAGTGTTTCAGCGGTCTCTAAAATTTCTCTTTCAGATACCTCAATATGTCGTTTTAAGGGTTTGTACTTTAATCGATTCTCCGTTTGATTTCGACGTAAACGCTCCTCAAGACTTGTTTCCAACTCAACAAACAGAATCTCTTGATGAAAGTTATCCAATAAATCCTGAATTTGCTTCAAATATATCAGCTGGTACTGATTTGAAAAATCAATTACGTCTGTTAAAATTACTGATCGCTGATTTCTTGCACTTGCTCCAAGGAAAGAAATGGTCATTCCACGAACAAATTCCCACATTTCCTCTGTATAGTCCTGATAGATTTCCAGTGCAAAATCGATGGCTTGATGGTTATAAAAGAGGGTAGCATCTGTCAGTCGAGATAACTCTTGACCAATCGTCATTTTTCCTGAGGCCGGAGCACCAATGATGAAAAGATGCATCAAATCACCTCCCACTCACTCTTCAGCAAACCATATCTCAAATCATCACAACGATTGCCTTGGGCATCTTTGCGGTCTCTTATGCGAGCTTCAAGAGTGAAACCAAGTTTCTCTGCGACTCGTTGACTTTGGACATTATAACCAAAACAAGTCAGTTCAATCTTGTGAAGATCCAAATCTTTAAAGGCTAAGTCAATCAAGGCAAACGCTGCTTCTGGTACATAGCCTCGACCCCAATAGTTTGGATGCAAGGTATAGCCAAGCTCTAGCACATCATCCGCATGGCGATGGTTGAAATCAACAGAACCAATGACTTTATCGGTTCCTTTGACGACAATCCCATAGCCAGCTGGGAGATTTTCCTTTTGATTGCGTTCGGGAAGGATATACTCTAGATAGTAAACCTCATCTTCCAAGGTCTTGACGGGTAGAAAGCCTGCTGGGTAAGAGACTTCCGGACGACTAGCATAGGCAAAGATATCCTCAGCATCCGCTACAGTACGAACTCGTAAGACGAGTCGTTCGGTTTCTAATCGTTCTGGTAATTCAGCTCTTGACATCCTTCATCCTCACTTTCTTGATGAAGCTCCCCATAGGGTCAACACGGTTATCTAAATAGCGATAAACGCGCTGGTGACCGTCCCCCATAAAGTAAGTCGGTGAAAAACGGTCATTTTTAAAATGCCCTTTCTCATCCAAGAGTTCAGGATTAGCCAGTCGCTCGATAATCTTGGCAAAGATATGACAGATTCCATCCTCCTCGATAATTCTATCAACTTGACATTCTAACACGACTGGACAAATCTCTAAAATCGGTGCCTGAGTCCGTTCAGAAATCTCGTAGTCTAGCCCCAGGTGTTTCAATTTCTCTCTATGACTGATAAAACCAGCCTGCTCCATCTCGAGCATGAGATTTTCATCAGGGATATTCACGGTGAACTGTTGATAATGCTTAATCTGCTCAGCCGCATTTTCCTCAGCACCAACACCAATGACTAGCCAATCTCCCAAGCTATAAGAGGAGCTACAGGTCGTAATATTGTGTCCAAAATTCTGATCCTGATACCCCAAAATGAAGATAGGAAAACCATAATAGAGTTTACTTGTTTTAAAAGATTGCTTCATAACAACCCCCTTTGACTAAGACACAAAAGAAAAGCCCTGCCATCTACATGACAGGGACGAATGTGTTTATCCGCGGTACCACCCAATTTCGGGCAGTTGCCCGCAACTCTCGTCTTTAAAATAAAAAGACAATATTATTTCATTTTTCAGTCATTAGCAACCAGTTTTGACACATTTGTGGACTTCTCAGCGCCGCCACTTTCTGTAAAATGTAGGATTCAAAACACCTCTAATGGCTCTATTGTAGCAAGATTTTTTCGGAAATGCAAGGCACAAGAAAAATTACTTGAACTTGATGCCATTTTCCTTCAATTTCTTGATGGTAGCTGGGCCAATTCCTTTCAAGGCAAGGAGTTCTTTTTCAGTCCAATTTTTGAAATCTGAAGCAGACTTGATTCCTTCATCATAGAAAGTTTTGGCACGATCAAGTGGAAGTCCACCCAAGTTTGCTGCAAAATCTTCTACAGAATTGGCTACTTTTTGAGCTTGCTCTTTGGTAGCTTCTACTGCTTGTTCAACCTTTTTAGAAACAGCCTTACCAGCTTGGCTTGCTGACTGTTCTGCACGTTTTACGACTTTTTTTGTCTCTTCTACAACCTTAGTCACAGTACTTGAGAAAGCACCTGCACGACGGAGGCTATTTCGTAATTGTTTTTTACGATTGAGTTTCTTTGACATGATAAAATCCTTTCAATAAAAAATCCCTGCTCTGACAAGGATTTAATATAAATATTCTATCAAGATTTTAGTAAAAAATCAAGAATCTTTCTCGTTTAATAATTTCGCTCACCAAACAAGCCATCTGGCAAATCATGGAATCCCTTGCCTGCTTTGAAATTATCAAATTTTCCAAGCAAGAACTGATAAGCATCCAAGCGACTCTCATAGCGAATCATGGCATCTTTGGCACGTTCGTCCTGGTCTTCTTCGTAGACTTTTTGGCTTTCCTTGTGCGCCATGTCATTGATCATAATCTGGGTATTGACCCAGGCTTCAAATTCCTTCATAAATTCTTGTTCGTAACTCATTTTTTCTCCTTATTCTAGTCCACGGAAATAGTCCGTGTCAATCTCACGGTAGGGTTGGATATCCTGAACATACTCCAGCACACCTTGGAATTCTCCCTCTTCATCGTGCACTGCTGCGTAGGTGATGTGGACAAACTTACCTCGCGACTCAGACTTGAACCACATTTCATACTTGTCTTTGCTTCCCTCACGAAGCCCCTTCATGATGGTCTTGACCTTGTCCAAGTACTTAGGTGGATGACAGAGTTCAACATTGCGCCCAACTTGGGACGGCGTCCGTTTGAAAATCATCTCATCAGCTGGCGTATTGTCATTGTAATACTGGAAAATATCATCTTTATTGACAAAGGTAATCTCCATAGGGAGGTGATTGAGGATGAGATTAGCCTGCTCGACCGAGAGATAGCCATTGCCAAAAGCCTGTTGACTATGACGGTCCAGCACTGCTTCCTTTTCCTTAGGGGTAAAGGTAATGGTAAACTGTCCTTCTGGCGTATCGATAACTTGTTGAACTTGGCCTTCTGTCGTTTCTAGCTGTACGGGCTCCTCTGCAATCTTTTCCTCAACAAAACTCTGGCGTTCTGGCACCCATTTCTCAGACGGACGGATGATGGCATAGCCATAGGCGTCACTCTCCTCCGCAATCTGAAGCCAGTCATCTTGGGTGAAGGACTCAAGGAGAATCATGAGAAGGATGGACTCTTCCTTGAAAATCATACTTTCAAACTCTGGCGCAAAGGCTTCAAAAGTTTCCTTTACAGTGCTAATCGACACTTCTGGTAGTGACTTGGCTGTCGCTAAAGCTGTTTGAAAGAGTTCCCTAATCTGGTCATCCACTCCCCACATAACTTTGGGAGGCGAATCGTGCCCATAGCGCTCCATGATAGGGAAGAAGAGTTCTTCTTTACGTTGGTAATGGATGTCAAATTGCCCCACAAGTCCCATCTGACGCACCAAACCCTTGCGCATCTCCGCCAGCATTTCCTCATCTTCCATAGACTCATAGGTATCTAACAATCTCCGAATGCGAATCAAGGCCGCACGGAGGGCCAGATTTTCTTCTTTGAAGACCCGAACCGGGTGACCTGGATGCTCGGTATCCTCTACTTCGACACCTTTAATAGCATTTTTAAAAAGATTGGCATGGACATCACAGAGTTCCATAACATCTTCAAAGGTGACGCCCGAGTCTGAGTTCATCAGCTCGTGCTCCATGAGGGAAATCTCTATGGCTGAGACACCCGCAAAGGTCGCATCAAAACGCTCCTGAACCGACTCAGGAGAGGCACCATTGTGCAATTCTAACAAAATATCCCGCAGGACATGAATTCGTTCATCTGCCATTAGTCTAATCCAATCACTTCGTAGCCATTCGCTTCCAGTGTGCGGACAATCTTGTCCATAGGAGTTCCTTCCAGCTTAGAACCCTGTTTGAGTGATACTTTACGACCAACTGTATTGCGCATTAAGGGATTGGCAAGTGGTTTAAAACCAAGCTCGACTAAAATTTCCAAAACTTCTGGATGCTTGTCCACCACTTCTGCAACGGGAATTGACACATCGATGATATTGTCCATGACGACCTCCATTGAATGTTCTA
The DNA here is from genome assembly GCF_000257865.1 of Streptococcus mitis SK575. Lineage (GTDB taxonomy): Bacteria > Bacillota > Bacilli > Lactobacillales > Streptococcaceae > Streptococcus > Streptococcus mitis_CQ. The sequence goes on from NZ_AICU01000081.1 coordinate 27,248, forward strand.
AAATGATTTTACTGCTTATATTATACCATATGGAAAGAGATTAAAAAACTAGCAGTGTAGCTCCTGCTAGTTCTCTGCGACTTGGATTAGCATCTAAATAAGCTTAAAGAGCCAATCCAATATTTTAAATAATAGCTTGTAAAACAATAATTGAACTGCAAAAGAGATGAGCATCCAAAAGAATTTCACAATTCCAATAATCGGTTTGATAAAAATAATGGCAAGAAGTCCCCAGAAAAATTTCATTCTCTCTCCTCTGGCTTGATGAGCCACCGAGCCGTATCCATTAGCTTGTCTGCAATAAAAAGTTTTCCCAGACCGACAACGGCGTGGTCATCTTTCTTTATCGTTTTCATGACTTTTACACCTTGCATGGTCAAAAAGTAATTCCCATAAATTTTAGCAAAAGCTTTGATAGGATTCATCTCACTCACCCTCGATTATTTCAGCCTCTTTTCGGATTGTTTCAACATCTTCTTGATATTGAACTTCACTATAGTTGACTAGTTTAGACAATTCTTTCTGCAAGCTTTCACCCATCGGTTTCATAGTTGCAAAGGTTAAACCACCTGAAATGATACCACCTAAGATAGGAATGAATTTCCCCATTCCTTTGGCCAGCCCTCCCTTGGTCAGATTCACACCAAATATTTTTAAGACTTTTTTCAAAATAGGGTACCAAAGCGTCTTTGTTAAAGCTTTATTAGGTACTGTTTTCATTACCTGTTTGGCAATTGTTATACCACCTGCACGTAGCAAAGCAGCGGTTCCATTCACCCCCAACATGACACCTAGATAAAGCAAGAGGGTATTTTGAGCATCTTCACTCAACTCCTCGCGTGAAGCCCAAAGATCCTCATAACCATAAATATAACCTAATTCTTGAGCCAATTTCAGAGAGAAACCATAAAATTGAGCCACATCAGCTGGAATGGTAATTGCCATAGCAATCCCTCCAGGTAATCCTGCCAAAACAGAGGTTCCACTCGCCAATAAAACATTATCCCTAATGCAGGCATTAGCCACTCGATCTAAGATTTCTTGAGATAAGAGAGACGTTGGGCCTTGTTCTAATAAAGTAGGAATGTCCTGTGGATCCAATTCTTTGGAAAACTTATCCACTAAAAATTTCGAACGATCAACCTTAACAACAGGTAGTTTCACCACTTGTTGCAATACTTGCATAGCTAAGTCTTGTTCAGCCATATACAAACTCCTTTTACTTCTGTAAGTTATATTCTATGATAGCATACTCTTTTAAAGTATGTTTCAAATTCCCCTCAAAAATTTTCAAAAAATCCTTAGCAACTTATTTGTTAAAGAACTTTAATAGTCTTTGTAGAAACAGCTCGAATATTCCACCCCTACCTTTACAACATGATATTCTATCTATGAACGATAGTCTATTATTGTCTCACCTAAAATGTTCCTTGAATACACACTAACTATGAACTTTCGAGCTTCATCTTATAAATCCATAATTTCTTTTTTCTTTCGATCAAATTCTTCCTGAGATAATATACCTGCATCTAAAAGAGATTTTAGTTTGGTAAGTGCTTCGATTTGCTCATCTAATGATAGACTTGGTTTCATGGCTTTTTCATCTAAACTTTGAGCCATATTCATTCCAAATATCATTCCAGCACTATCACCTAGACCATGTTGCTCCACTCCTGATGCAATTTTTTGTTGTGCTGCAATATTAGAAGATTTCTGCGATACATCATTATAAGCTTTTAAATTCATCTTATTTGATGAAAATTGTTTAACCAATTCCTTAGATTCTGGTGAGAACTCAATATTAGCGATGGCAACTTTTACAATCTCAAATCCAAAACGTTCTTTCCAAGTTCCTGCATACTGTCCATCATTTGATACTTGTTCCGCAAGAACTGCAGCTTGTGAGGGTAATTGTGAAATACGATAAGTTGTGGACAAAGAATTAAGTGCAACAATAAAAGATTGAAGAAATTCTGTTACTATTTGTGATCTAGCTTGAGCGCTATCAAAGGTATAATAAGTCACATTAGCAGGAAGAAAGTTTCTGATAAATTGCTTAGCATCTGTAATTTGGATAGAAAATGTTCCAAAAGCACGTACTTCTAAATCTGTCCCATAAAACAAATCATTATACATGACTGGACCGCGAGTCCCAAATTTAATATCACGAATTTCTCTCAAATTAACAAAGCAAATCTGTTTTTGCTGATCACTTTGACCACCGAATCCAACACGATTAACAACATTGTCAAACAGTGACTTTTTCAATCCATCACCGTTAAAAACACTGCTCTCACCATTTTGGTATTCATATCCACCTGGTTCTGTAATAATTTCCTCGATACCCGACTGACTAAAGATAAAGGCTGCAGTATTTTCTGGAATAAAAATCTTGGATCCGTTGGAAATAACACCTACAGATCCCTTCGTATTGACACCCCTACCATTATTACTTTCTTGAACAATACCTGGACTTACAGCTGTATGTTCATCAAAAGTTGGAACTGTGATAATTTCTTTCCACTGATCTGCAAATGTCCCACCAATAGAATCTGTGATTGCTTTTATCAACCCCATTTAATTGCCCCCTTATAAACTTTGCTCCATATCACAATAGGCACATCTTACTGTTTGCTTCACTTGACCTGACAAAGGTGCTCCACAAAAGCTACACTTGGTTGAAATCTTTTCTGGCTCTGCATCCTTAATCCCAAGCCCTGCTTTAAAAGTGTCAAATGTATCCTTAAATGTTTCTGCCAAAACATCTGCTCCAAACAAGCTACTATCTCCCAAGGTTTCAAAATTACTTGTATCACCTGAAATCAATTTAATAATGTTTCTAGCCCACTTGTCAGTATCCTTAGTATTATTAAATGAAAAGATAGCTTGCCCGCCATTATAATAAATTTCCAACCGTTTCACACCATTGGTTTTGGTTACTGAAACTTGAGGTTTCCCTTCAAAAATTTTAATCTGGTTAATAGGAATGGTAACCTGGTCTTTTTTCCCTCCCCAAAAACCTTTTTTGATATGTACTAAGTGTAGATTCGTTAAAATTAATTCATCTGTAGCCAAACCATTTTTCCCAAAACTCACATGGTCACTATTCATAACCATGTATTCATGTGGCAATAATTGATAATCCATATTGAACTCCACTCTTCCTATTAAAGACTAGCTTTCCACTGCTCCACTTGTTCATGTAGATTATCACGATAATCTTTTAGAGTCTTAATCACTTCTTCTTTCCCTTGAATCGGTGCTTTCTTTAGTGGACCATATTGTTTTTTCAAATCTTCCATTTCTTTTTTAGTGCTATCTTTCAGTTCTTGGATAGCAGCGCTATCTTCTAAAACAGTCCCTTTAAAGGCCTCGTCTGCTTCTGTATAGTAATTATCGATTATTTTCTCATTCATAATTAAGTAATCTTCATAGGTTTTTATAGACTCAATTGTCGTATCGCTAACATCTTGTGGGTTAAAATCGCTTGAACTGAGTTTTTCTTTTGCTTTAGCAAACAACCCTTTCTTCTCAGAACTACTAGATGAAGCTTCTGTTTGATTCTCACTAGAAGAGCTACTTGTTTTTTCAGATAGAGAACTACAAGCAACTAGGGTAGAGACGGAAAGACATAGCAAAGCTAAACGACAAACTTTTTTTACATTATTCATTAATAGAATCTCCTTTTATTTATGAAATCATCATATCATATTTGCTAAAAAAAAAAAGCATTTTCTGATTAGCTAATCTTTAAAAATACAGAATCACTTTTTTTAAAAGAATATTTTTCCATTTCAAATTCCACCTATTTTCCCCACCAAAAAAGAGGGTTGCCCCTCTTCTTAGTTTTTATCCAGATTGCGTAGCATTTCGTCAATCTTGTTTCCATATTCGATGGATTCGTCTTTGACGAAAGTCAAATCTGGGATTTTGTACAATTTCAAATTGCGACCAAGTTCACGTTTGATGGTACCAGTTGCTTTTTCAAGCCCGATTTGAGCTTTTTGATTATCTGAAGCAAGGTTACTCAAAATGGTGTAGTAAACCTTGGCAACAGACAAGTCACCCAGCATCTGAACATCTGTGATGGTCACACCTTGGACACGCGGATCACGGACTTTCTTTTGCAAAATCTCATTGACTTCACGCTTAATTTCCATGCCCACACGATCCGTACGGAAATGATTTGCCATGATATTCCTTTCTCTACTTTGAACCAAAAGCTAGGCCAGCAGACCTAGCTATTTTTAAACTTCTTGATTTTCATTTCAAATTGAAACAAAGTTCAATTTGAAATCATCTGCTTCTTTCGCCGTGGTGAAAGTGATGGAACTGATTTATCAGTCCCATCACAAGGGATTTTTGAGACCCTAGGCTCAAAAATAAGCAATGAAACCATCGGTTTGCTTGCGTCCCTCACCACCTAAGAAAGGAGCAAAAATCTTATCGTTTGATTTCTTCCATGACGTAGGCCTCAATCACATCATCAGTCTTGATATCATTGTAGCCGTCAATCATCAATCCACCTTCACGACCATTTGTAACTTCTTTGACGTCGTCTTTGTAGTGTTTCAAGCTTGCGAGTTCGCCATCATAGATAACGACACCGTCACGGATAACACGAACTTTAGAGTCACGGGTAACCTTACCGTTGATAACCATGAATCCACCGATAGTTCCGACTTTAGATACCTTGAAGGTTTCACGGATAACTGCTTCACCGATAACTTTTTCTTCAAATTCTGGATCAAGCATCCCTTTCATAGCTTCTTCCATCTCTTCGATAACCTTGTAGATAATGCTGTGGAGACGGATTTCCACATCGTCAGCTTCTGCTTGTTGACGAGCTTGTGGTGTAGGGCGTACATTGAAACCAACGATGAAAGCATTTGAAGCTTCAGCAAGAGTCACGTCAGATTCGTTGATGGCACCAACTGCTGAGTGAACGATGGTCACTTTGACACCTTCCACGTCAATCTTTTGAAGTGAGGCAGAAAGGGCTTCAACAGAACCTTGTACGTCAGCCTTGATGATGACGTTAACAGACTTAAGTTCACCAGCTTTAAGGGTATCAAAGAGGTTTTCAAGGCTGACACGTTGGGTAGCTTGACGTTGTTTCATGAGGGCACGTTTGGCACGCTCTTCACCTGCTGCACGCGCAGATTTTTCATCCTCGTAAACAGCAAAGTGGTCACCCGCCATAGGCGCTTCATTCAAACCTGTGATAGAAACTGGTGTTGATGGTCCAGCCACCTTAACACGACGACCAAGATCATTGGTCATAGCACGGACACGACCGAAGGTATTTCCGACAACGATTGGGTCTTGGACATTCAAGGTACCTTGTTGAACAAGAAGGGTTGCGACCGCACCTTTTCCTTTATCCAAGCGCGCTTCGATAACTGTACCGATAGCACGCACTGTTGGGTCTGCCTTGAGTTCTTGGATTTCAGCCACAAGAAGGACTGTTTCCAACAATTCTTCGATATTTTGGTTGAATTTAGCTGAAATTTCAACAAATTCAGAATCTCCACCCCAAGCCGTTGACATAACACCATGCTCTGCCAATTCACCGATAACGCGTTCTGGGTTAGCACCTGGTTTATCAATCTTGTTGATGGCTACGATGATTGGAACGTTGGCCGCTTTTGAGTGGTTGATGGCTTCGATAGTTTGAGGCATAACCCCGTCGTCAGCCGCTACAACCAAGATGGTAATATCGGTAACAGACGCACCACGCGCACGCATAGATGTAAAGGCCGCGTGTCCTGGTGTATCAAGGAAGGTAATCTTCTTGCCATTTTCCACAATTTGGTAGGCACCGATATGCTGAGTGATACCACCTGCTTCACCTGTCGCAACACGAGAATTACGAAGGGTATCCAATAGGGTTGTTTTACCGTGGTCAACGTGTCCCATGATAGTTACAACTGGTGGACGCTCAACCAATTCATCTTCATTGAGATAACCATCTTCGACAAAGAAACGTTCGATATCGGCATTATCCACTTCAACCTTTTGTTTGGCTTCGATACCGTAATCCACCATGAGGAGTTCAATTGTTTCCCCATCCAAGGATTGGTTCTGTGTGGCCATGACACCCATCATGAAAAGTTTCTTAACGATTTCAGCTGGTTCACGTTTGATACGTTTTGCGATTTCCGCAACGGTCATACCATCTGTATACTCAAATTCTGTTGGCAATTCATGGAATTTACGCTCTGTAACAGGTTTTGGAGTCTGATTACGGTTGTTCTTGTTATTACCTTTTTTGTTCTTTTTGTTGTTATTCCAGTTACTATTCTTTTGATTTCTCACTTGATTTTGACTACTTCGATTCTTTTGTTGTTTTCTAGGACCATCTTCTTCGTGATCATAATCGTCACGATTTTTGTCTGGTCGAGCTTGTTTTTTACGACGTGTATCCACTGCAGGTTCTTTTTTCTCAGGGACGACTTCAACCACTGCTTGAACTTGCTGTGCTTGTTGCGCTTGTTGCGCCTGTTCAGCTAACTTAGCCACTTCTTCAAAGATTTCCTCTGGCTCCTTGCGTTTGTTAGCTTGGGCTAAGGCTTCTTTGGCAGCCTGAGTTTGCTTGAAACGTTCCTCACTTGAACGGGCATATTCTGCATTTTGCTCTGCTTTTAGGGCTGCTGCACGGGCTTTAAAGTCAATACGTGGAGCCGCTTGATTTGAACGTTTGTCCTCTTGTTGACGACGATCGTTTCCACGATTTTGCTGACCTTGCTGTTTCTTAGCTTGGTCATTAAAGCGACGATTGTCGCGGTTTCCTTGACTTTGTTTTCCACCATTACGGCCGTCGTTTTTCTGACGGTTCCCGTTTTGTTGTTGGTCACGGCTATTGCCTTTATTTTGCTTGCGTCGCTCTGCCTGCTCTTTAGCACGGGCTTCACGCTCAGCCTTGAAATTACGACTTTGCGGTTTAGCTGCTGCTTTTTCTGTTTTAGGAGCAACTAGTTCAGCCGCTTTTGCTTCTTCCTTAGCTACAGCTGGTTTCGCTGGCTCAGATTTCTCGGCTTTCTTTTCTGCACTTGCTTTTGGTTCTGCAGGTTTCGCTTCTACTTTCGGAGCAGCTGCAGGCTTAAAGCTGGCAGCGATTTTTGCAGCGACAGCTTCTTCCACACTTGATGAGTGGCTTTTCACATCCAAGCCCAACTCTTTTGCACGCGCTACAACTTCTTTACTTTCTTTTCCAAGTTCTTTTGCGATTTCGTACAATCTTTTCTTAGACAAATCATGTCCTCCTCTTCTATTCCATAAGAGACCTCATTTTCTTTGTAAATCCAGCATCTGTTACAGCCAAAACCTTTCTCGATTTCCCGACTGCTATGCTTAATTCCAGTGTTGAAAACACGGTTACAATTTCTACTTGATAATAATGACTTTTATCTTGAATCTTCTTGGTCAGATTGGGTCCAGCATCATGGGCTAGAAAGACCAACTTGGCCTTGCCGTCTTGAATGGCCTTGACCACCAATTCTTCACCCGATATAATCCGCCCTGCTCTCTGAGCAAGTCCCAAGAGATTGCTTATCTTTTGCTTATTCAAGTCCTAACTCTCTTCTTTTCACTTTGTGATCCACATAAGCGATCAACTCGTCATAAAAGCTTTCTTCCACTTCCATGCTAAAGCTGCGGTTAAAGACCTTCTTCTTTTTCGCCTCCAGGGCTTCTGCATTGTCTAGTTTGATATAAGCGCCACGGCCATTGGCCTTGCCTGTCGGATCGATAAAGACTTGCCCTTCCTTGTTCTTGACAATGCGGAGCAAATCACGCTTATCAATCACTTCATTGGATACAACAGACTTGCGCAAAGGGATTTTTCTCGTTTTCATCTTTCCCTCCTCTAGCAACTTTTATTCTTCTACAGTATCGTTTTCTACTTCTAAATCTACTGAAGCAGCTTCTTCCATGGCTTCAAATTCACTAGCAGACTTGATATCGATACGGTAACCAGTCAAGTGAGCCGCCAAGCGCACGTTTTGTCCACGACGACCAATGGCGAGAGAAAGCTTGTTATCTGGCACAACGACCAAGGCACGTTTACTGTCGTTTTCATCAAAGATAACTTGGTCAACTTCAGCAGGAGCGATAGCGTTGTAGATAAATTCAGCTGGATCTGCTACCCACTCGATAACATCGATGTTTTCTTCGATTGGAACCATACGATCGCTCTTAGCATCGTAGCGAGCTGGGTGGAATTTGCTAGTAATTTTCTTGATGTTAGCACCACCACGTCCAACGATTGTACCAATAGCGTCCACGTTTGGATTGTGGCTACGAACTGCAACCTTAGTACGGTCGCCAGCTTCACGAGCCACGCTCATAATCTCAACAGTTCCGTCATAGACCTCAGGAATTTCTTGCTCCATCAAGCGTTTGATCATTTCTGGATGGCTACGGCTAACAAAGACATTCACACCACGAGGGTTGTCTTCAACCTTGTAGACATAAACTTCAATACGATCATGAGAAGCAAAAACTTCTCCAGGAATTTGGTCTTGTTTTGATAATTGGGCTTCGATACTGCCAAGGTTGACATAGATGAAGCGGTTGTCAAAACGTTCTACTGTACCAGACATAATTTCTTGCTCATGCTCTTTGTAAGTATTGTAAGTGATGGCACGTGTTTGCTTGCGCATTTTTTCCATGATGGTTTGTTTGGCAGATTGGGCTGCTACACGACCAAACTCACCTGGTGCTTCTTCAAACTTGATTTTGTCCCCAAGCTCATAAGCTGAGTTAATGGCAAGAGCATCTTTTAAGCTAATTTCCAAACGGCTATCAAATACTTCATCAACCACTTCACGAACAGTATAAACTGTAAAGTCACCTGTTTTTTCGTTGAAGTCAATAGCTACGCTGTCTGATTGACCATAGCGTCTGCGATAAGCGGAACGAAGCGACTCTACTACTGCGTCGATGATATCTTCTTTTTTGATTCCCTTGTCTTCTTCCAAAATGCGGAAGGCCTCTAGCATTTCTTTACTCATGTTTTCTTCACTTTTGAATCCTCAAAAGCTATCCTTTCTTTTTCTATAATTTAACTGCTAAACGTGCTTTTGATACCAAACTGTATGGAATTTGGACGGTTTTCTTACGCGTCTTGTCCATATATTCCATAGTCAACTCGTCCTCTTCGAAGGCCAACAAGGTTCCTTCAAAGACCTTTTGCTTATCGATGGCTTGGTAGAGCCCGACATGGATGTATTTCCCAACCGCTCCAGCGACGGCATCCTTAGTTTTCAAAGGACGTTCCAAGCCTGGACTGGTGATTTCTAGGAAATATTGTTCTGGGAAGGGATCTGGCTTGATGGTGTCTAGGACAGGACTGATCTTTTCTGTTAAGTCCGCCGTGTCGTTCAAGGTAATTCCTTCAGGTTTATCTACAAAAATACTGAGAATCATGTCACTACCAATCTTTCCATACTCGATATCCACGAGCTCGAAAGGAGCTTCTATGACAGGTTCTACAACTTCTCTGACTAATTCTACGATTGTTGCGATTGCGTCCACCTCCTCATAAGCAAGAGGCGAAGATATTTCCCCGCCTCACTTTTCATATTCTTACTATTAGTATAACACGTTTGCTAACTTATGTAAAGCAAAAGCACTTATACAGCCTGATTTCGGGCTTTTTCTTAAAATTCTGCCTCAACTCGGTAGATAACTTGCCCCTTGTTGGAGAATTTTTGCTCGTATTCTGTCATGACATTGCCTTCAAAATCACTGGCATGTAAATCAAGCCAAACACCATTGAGCTTCATGCCATACTGAGAAAAGCTCACTAGGCTGTACTCAAACAAGCCACGGTTATCCGTCTTGAAATGAATTTCTCCATTTTCAGGCAAGATACGCTTGAAGGTATCCAAGAAGGTCTTGTAGGTCAAACGACGCTTTTCATGGCGTTTTTTAGGCCAAGGATCTGAAAAGTTCAGATACAAGCGATCAATCTCACCATCTTCAAAGTAGTCAGTCAAGTCAGAACCATCTACCCACAAGAGCTTGATATTAGGAACTCCAACTTCAAGCACCTTGTCCAAAGCGTAGCTCAAAACAGACTTTTGAATATCAATCCCGATATAGTTGATGTCAGGGTTTTGCTTGGCCATACCTGAAACAAAGGCACCCTTTCCACTTCCAACTTCCACATGAATGGGATTATCATTGCCAAACAAGTCCCGCCATTTCCCCTTGGCTTCCAAGGGATTGAGGACCACATACTGGGGATTTGCCTCTAGTAATTCTGTCGCCCCTTTACGATTTCTAACTCTCATCTTCTCTTTCCATACTTGTCTCGGAAGTGACGCAAGCCATGAATCTCCCGATTGACATTTTCTAAATCTTGGTTCATATAATACTTGGAAATCTGGCTCAAATAAGACAATTGACCGTACCAATACAATTTATTTAATACCGTTTGATTGTACTTATAACCGTAGTAGGTCAACCATTCCTTCCACTGATGTTCTGGAATATAATGGCAGAGCATATGGGCCACATCAAACATGCGGTCGGTCAAGCGAACCGAATCCCAATCTACCAAATAAATCAAGCCACTATCTGTCTCAATCCAATTACTATGTCGTACATCTCCATGGACAATGGTCGCATAGTCCTCTCTAAATCCTGGAATAGTCTGACGTAAATCAGCCATCACTTCACTGATAAAATGATTTTTACGCAAAGCATCTGGAGCCGTTTCTTGCCAAGACTGTAGTAAATCTACAGGTGTTTCCATGGCATATCCCAAACGACTCAACTGTGTCATCAAAGGACGTGAGCGATGAAGACGGGTTAAGATATTGACGATTTGTTTACGATTCATATCATAGGGGGTCAATATCTTGCCTGTCAACCATTCTTGAGCACACATATCACGCCCATCTGCCAAACGGCGACTCCATAATAATTGTGGAGCAATTTGTTCTCTAGCTAGACCAGGTAGGATTGGAGAGGTGTTCATTTTTACAAAGATACGCTTCCCATCAGGATAGCTACCCATATAAGCCTTGCCACTTTTCCCAGGTATGGGAGTCAGTGTTAGCTCATTATCACCCAAATCCATTTCTTTCCTCCGTATAAAGTTTCCTTACTATTCTACTAGTTTTTGGCCTATTCGTCAACCGACCTAACCCGATTCTCAAAGAAAAGCATCTCAATTGGCTCGGGCTATCATTATAGCTTGAAAAAGGCAAGCACCGTCTTCTGCTTACCTTTTCATAATTTTTATAAATAATATAAGAGTGGCCAACTGTTGTAAAACATGTGGACTAGAGTAGAAACCCATAGCTTTTGGCTCTTTTTATAAGCAAAGCCCAGCAACAAGCCCCCAAGTAGATAAAAAATAAACGAAGGGACATTAGAAGGTCCATGCATGAAAGAAAAGAGAGAGGAAGTCAGTACAAGCCCTAACCAAGAATTGTCAAAAACCGCACCTTGAAGAAGTCCTCTAAAAATGAGTTCCTCCTGGATGGGGCCAAAAACTGAGGTAGTCAAAATCAAAGACAGAGAAATTCCTCTGCTGACTTCCGCCAAGTGTTGAACTCCTGCGCCAGAAGAAACAGCGAAGAAATGAATATAAACCAGCGTCTCAAGTACGCTTAGAAGAAAGATTGCAATGAAAAGCAAAAGTTGTTTCTTGCTTAACATCCCAAAAGAAATCATTTCAAACTTTCTAGCATAAACAACACTCAACGAGGTTACTAGAAGACTTACAATAATCAATTCAGATTCATTTTGAAAAAAATCCCCATGGTTAATCGTATAAGGAACTGTAATGACGATTAGTAGTACTAAAAATCCAAAGCACAAGGCATGAAATTTATCAAAAAACTCCATAAAGATATCCTCCTCACCAAACAAACTTCCTACGCGTCATCCTTTAGCTCTAACCTTTCCAAAACAAACCATTTTAGTAACCAAAATCCGACCACATAGCCAGCCCCTAAGAAGATAGCCATTAAAGATAGCATGGGGTTTAGGAAATAAAAGGCCATAACAGATACAAAGGTTAGCACAAAAACATTAAAAGCAATGGTGTCAGAAGCCAAGACCAGAATATAAGGTGTCAACCAGTCTAAGGTTTTGGAATCTAGGAAAAATAAGTGTTTATACATGATGACCTCCTCTATGGCTGAAAAGCAAGCCTTTGGTTTTTTTACCCCAAGACCCTATGTAGAAAAGTGAGCAAAAATGGTAAGTTTGCGATGATATTATTAACAATATGAATCGAATAAGAAGGATAGATACTCTTCGTATAACGTGTTAGACAGGCAAATAGACAGCCCACTGCCGTATAGACAAAAATATCTGCGAGACTTGGCAAGCTAGAAAAGTGGGGCAAGGCAAATAAGAATGACGGAAAGAGAAGATCCAGCCCCCACCTCGAATTCTTAAAGAAGGCATGTTGAAGCAGTCCCCTACATACCAATTCTTCCATCAGAGGTCCTAGTACGATTAAAGTTAGGTAAACACCAAACTCCGCAAAATTGGTCTCACTATAGGCAATAAACAAATTCCAACCTTCGTTCGTCCCCTGAACGTATTTAGCTGTCAGATAGTTAAAACAGATAAGCACAACAGCTGCTAACACCGTCAGGACGGAATAGCTCAACCACTTTTTTCTAGGGATACGAAAGAGATAAGCATGGCCCGACCTGACCAAAATCCAAATCATAAAGCAGATAAAGAGAAGACTGATGATGTTTCGAATCCAGATAAGATTTCCTACCCAAGACGAGAACTCCCAATAATTGCTCCAAAATTGGGTTGTCCAAAACAATCCGAAAAACAGAAACAAATAAGAAAGAATGGCACTCGTTTTGAAAAGAATAGGATATTTTTTCATATAAATCCTCCCCACTATCTACAAGACAGGATGGCTCGCCTTGTCAGGCTCTGTTACTGCAAGATTAAGAAGACAGCTTGCTCTTTTTTAGACTAACCTGACTACTAGATAATAGATATATTAAAGCATTAAAGACAATGAAAATATGTCCATAGAATAAAATCAACCTCGCATCCAAACCAAGATAAAGTTTAATCATCATAAAGATAAGCAAAAGAATTTGAAACCATATCGTTTTCCTAAAAATAAATTTAAAACGGTTTTGAATGTCTACCTCCTTGATTTGGACCGCAAACCCTTTATTGGTAAGAAGAAAAACTCCTGCTTCAAACAAGCCACTGTAAAGAACAAGCCACCCAATTGATACATTAGAGATTTGTAAAAATGTCCCTAAAAGAATATTCAAAATACTACTCAAGAAAATAACAAGAAATAATCTATATTTCATTTTAAATACCTCCATTCACTTATTTCACGGACAGTTTAATAGAGCCTTCTAATCAAAGATTCTGTCAGAAGAAGAAGGCAAGCTACTTTTTATAATACTTCAAACCCCAAATGAGCAGAAGCATGATAATCAAGCAGAGAATAGCACCAATATAGGCAATTAGTTGTTGATAGAATTCTCCTGCTGTGATACCCCTATACAAACAGATAATAGACATAAAGCCTGTCAAGCCGATATACATGAGTTGATTGGTTCTAGGACTAACCAAATCATCATCTTCAAACTCTCTTATCCTCATTTCCCTAGTGAGGTAAACAGTAACCAAAATAGAAGCCAAGTTAATAACCACTAGAAGAAATTGGAGGACTAAGGAAAAATTTAAAAACTGACGAGATAGAAATAGATAGGTAGAGACAAGCAAGGGCAACTGACCTAGGAACAGTCTCGCAAGGAAGATGTTCCGTTTTTTAGCAAGAAAAGTTTTCATTTCTTTTCTCCTTTCTTTTTCATGATAGCAAAATAGATCATCACTGCAATCACATAGGCTATGGTATAAAATAGATGATACCAAGCACTCTCCCTAAGCGGATATAGAAAGATGGACATGATCAGATATAGAACGAAAATAATCAGTATTTTTTTCTTCATAAAATTTCCTCCTAAATGTATGCTTTATCTTAGTTGAGCTACAACCTTTACACTGCTAGTATAGCACTCATTTTATCCTTGGAACACTCAAATCATAAATGGTCATCAAAACATCTTGAATTGTAAAAAATTTAAAAAGCAAGCGTGAAAAACATACTTGCCCTATGGAAACTTAACAATGTGAAAATACAAAATAGAAAACTACTCACCCTCACTTCCGTATGTTCTCATATATTCTCATAATCGCAACAAGGATAGCAGCTGTCCCACTTGCCAAAGCGATAAGGGTAATGATAATGTTGAGGATTTCAGGCGTACTCCCTATTCTGTTGATAAGACGGAGTAGGGATATAACTGTCAACTGAATCAGGAGTATTGATTCTACTCTTACCATTGAAGTAAGTCTGTTTTCAACTGCATATAAAAAGGCTGGTAGCAAAACACAAGCTATAGCAATCACAAACAGATTGCTCCCTGTTTCTTCTCCCTTGTTCACCACGGAAATCATGAGAAGATTCGATGCTATAATCAACGTAGAACAGATGATAAAAAAGGATTTCTTATTCATATAGGGCACCTCATATACTATGGCATTTTAATTGATGACTACAGGCGGTACTTCTTTCCACAGATCTTCTAATCATCAACTGACATCGAGTGAACTGTTAAAACCTGACGAAAGACTTGATTTTGACAGGTGGTATTTAGACTGGTATTAGGATGGCTTTCCACAATTTTCATGACGGTATAGAGACCAACTCCTCTCTCCTCCCCTTTAGAACTGGCTCCAAAGGAGAAGATTTCAGAAATATCTATGCCCTCTTCTTTGATGGAGTTTTCGATGATAAAGGTCTCCTGTGCTCCATTTTTTAAAAAGGCGATTGAAACATGAGGTTGACTGGCCTCTGCACTGGCTTCAATAGCATTGTCACAAAGGATAGACACAATAGTCAGAAAATCAAGCAGGCTCATCCCCTCTACCTGAATCTCCTCAGGAACTTCGACATTAAAGACAATGTTCTTATCTCTAGCTTTTAGAAATTTCCCTGCTAGGAGACTTTTGAGGGCTTTATCACGAATATTCACCAATCGACCAAGGTCATATTTATTGTCCTGCAATTTTTCACTAGAATCCTTTAAGACCGAATCGTAGACCTCTTTTATCTGCTCCATATCCTCCTCTTCAATGCCCAGACGTAAACTGGTCAAGAGGTTGGTGTAGTCATGGCGAAAACTCCGTACTTCCTTGTAAAGTTCCTCTATATGCCGACTATAGCGTTCCATATCTCTGTAGCGCAAGGCCTGCTCTTGGTCCAGTCTCTCATGGAGTTTGTCCTTCAAATAGGTATCCAGCTTCTTGATAACCCCCATAAAAAAGAGTAGGTAAAACACTAGAATCAGATGGCGAACAGTCGTTGATTGAATACCTTGTACATTTTCAAAATAAGACAGACTTTGCATCACTAGATAGTAAGCCCCCATTATCCAGTTAATCTTAGTCAGGGACTGTTGAAAACCTTTATCGAGAATCTCCCTCCTCAAACTAGTAAAATCATAGTCTAACCATTTCAAAAAGGCTAGAGAAATAAAGCAAATGAAAATTTTTATACATAACCAAATAAAAGAGCGGTCATCATACAAATGCCCTTGCCCCAAAAATGGAAGCACAAAATAGGAGACTACCCTGAAAAAAAGATTCACCAACATCATTGGAAAGAGACCATAAAAGAAGAGTAGTTTTTTAGGAAGCCCTCTTAACAATAAGAAAGATAAACCAATGCCGTACAAGGGTTCCATAAAATAAGATAGGTAAGTATTTCCTACTATATAGCTAATCGTTACAAAAACAACTGCTAAAAGTAGCTTAAAAAGAAAGGACTTAAAAACTCTCTCCAGAGTTAGAACAATTCCATCCACCTTAAAAAATATAAACAATTCCAATCCAGATATCAAAAACACATATACTATCTTCCAAACTAATTCCATTCCAGCACCTCACTTAGTGTAAGTTATTGATAGCTTCAGACACTTCCCTGACCTTATAACGCGCTATCATACAGCTTCCACCATTGGGAAAGTAAAGAAGTTTTTCTTTCTTATCCAAACGAACCACATTGGCAGGATTGATGAGAAAAGAGCGGTGGCACTGCAAGAGACGAGGTTCCTGCTTGAAAACCTCCTCTAAACTCGCTGTAAATTCCAGCCTGTCCGTCTTAGTATAGAGAATAACACGATGGGCTCTGGGCGATGTTTCGAGATAGTAGACCTCTTTAAAAGGATACTGGAATTGGGCAAATTTTGATTTAAAGTAAAAGCAATCTTCCGCCAGACTCTTACTATCTTGACTATTGGCATAGAGGAGGGCTGTCTCGATCCGAGATTCAAACTCCTCTGCCGACAAGGCCTTATCAATGTAGTCCAAAGCTGACACTTGGTAGCGAAAAGACAGGGGCATAAACTCTGAGTGAGTCGTCACAAAGACAATCAGGGCATAGGGGTCTCGATCCCGAATCTTTCTAGCCACTTCCAGACCCTTCATCTCCTCATTTCGAATCTCAATATCCAAAAAGAATAGCTGATGCACCCCCTTCTCATGCACCTCTGCCAGCAGCTGGTCTGGCTTACCAAAGACCTCAAAAGAACTGGGAGTGATATGATGTTCTTTCAAGAGTTTCTCAATCGTCGTTTCAATCCTAGTCTGTTGGGAAAAATCATCTTCTAAAACAAATATTCTCATCTTTTTACTCTCCTTGTTTCGATTTCTTCCTAAAAAGAGAATAGCAAAAATACTATGATACAAGCCCACCAAATCCTAAACAGGCATTCAACACTCCTGAAAGGTAGCTTGTTCCTCAAATAAGCATGATAATCTTACAACTATTTTATCATAAAATCTTAACAGTACCATTCAGGAAATTTCAAGGGCAATTAAAGATTTTATGGTAAAAAAGGAGATAAAAGTAGTAGACTGACAGTATCAAAATACAGTTGCTAGAAGCAAGACTGGCACCCAGATTAGAGGAGGAATTTTCATGACAGATGCAGACCCTATCAAAAGAGCTCAGGCTTTGATTACTGACTTAAATAAAGCCTACCAAGCATGCAAACAGGCAACCGCTGACGACGTCCGCTTTCAGGAACAATTAAACTCTATTCTAGGCTTTCTAGCCAAGGGTGAGACAGTGGATAATCGAGTCTTGATTGAACTGGAAAAATTTTACCAGACTTCCAGTCTTCTCATGGGACTCAGCGCTCTTGATCCAGATGCTCCAACTCGCGCCGCTTGGCGGGCCTATGACCGCTTCCACTTTGACCAAGTCAAGACCAAGTTGAGTCTCTACGGACCAACCATTATCTTGTAGAAAATAAAAGAAGTTGAGACAAACTGAACTCAACTTCTTTTTTAATATCATATAAGCAATATTAGTCCTGCATCTGACGTTTGACCTGATAAGGTAAGTACAAGACTAGTAAAACCAAACCAGCTCCTAGTAAGGCTAGAAGGGCTAGTTTTTCTTGGAAAGTCACAAGACCGACAACTAATTCCACAAATAAAACAAAACTGGTCAATCCTCGTACTACCGCCTGCAAGCCTTTTTCCTTTTGCCCCTTGTCCAGCGGAAAAAGTTGGGTCAAATACTGGTAGTCAAAGGCGTGATAGAGGGCCAGCAACTGGAAGAGCAAGAGGTAGTTAAAGAGAACTACCACTGCTGTCGCAATCCAAGCTTGTTCGATAAAGACCTGCGCCAACAAAGAAAGCAAGAGAAGACGGAGACTGAGGGCAAAGAGATCTCCATTTCGCAGATAAGAACGAAGATAAAGATTTTGCCAAATCTTCCCAGGCACCTTCTGAACAGCCTTTAGTATAAAGTCCAGATAGGCACGACGTTTGACGCTGTTTGAAATCCCCTTGACCTGGGTAAAGAGGGCAAAGAAACGAAGCAAGACTTGCTTACGCTTGCTTTCTTGGGAAATAACATAGTCCCAGTCCAGTCCAGTTTCCGTGAAAAATTTGCTGGCCTTTTGACGAAAGAGGAAATATTTACCTACCCCCAATAAAAGCACATAGACCAGAAAAACAGGCAAGCCATAACCCATGGCTAAAAATAGGGGCGCAAACAATAGCAAGAAAAGGGTCTGGACAAAGAGCCAAAAGACTAGTGAAATGCCAGTTTGACGCTTGATATGGAGTTTGATTTCCTCTTCTCCAACTAAGAGAAAGAGCTTGTCTGGAGCCTCCATATAGGTGGCAATTCCTCCCCAAAGCAAAAGTAAAACAGACGTAATTCCTACAAATAAAAGGATAGGCCAATGATTTTCAGGAAAATGTTGTAAGAGTTGACTGTACTGGTAGGCTAGAAAGCCCAGCAGAACAAGCAGGAACAAGACAAAGTGGTCATTGAGAACATAACGCAGATAACCAAGACACTCCTTACGAACAGCCTGCTTTCTCTTTAAAAACAAGTCTTTCATAGCTCCTCCTCTTTGGTCAGAGCCAAGTAAATATCATTCAAACTAGCCTCAGGCATATCAAAGGCTTCGCGCAGTTGCAGGAGATTTCCTTTGGCACGCACCTCTCCCTTGTGGAGAATGACAAAGGCATCACACATCTTCTCCGCCGAATCCAGCACGTGGGTACTCATGAGAATGGACTTACCCTTTTGCTTTTCCACTTCCAAAAGCTGAATCAAGTCTGCAATAGCCAGCGGATCAAGACCAAGGAAGGGCTCATCCACGATGAAAAGACTTGGATCCACCACAAAAGCACAGATAATCATGACCTTTTGCTTCATCCCTTTTGAAAAATGAACAGGAAACCAGTCCAATTTCTGGTCCAGACGAAACATTTTTAGCAAAGGTTCCACTCGATCAAAAGCCACTTTCTGCTCAATACCATAAGCCATGGCAACCGTTTCGATATGCTCTCTGAGGGTCAATTCCTCATACAAGCTAGGTGTCTCAGGAATGTAGCCAATTTGCTTACGGTAGCTAGTCGCATCTTCTTGCAGGGTCAAGCCATTGATATTGATGGAGCCACTATAAGGTGTCAACAGACCAATAATCTCATTGATTGTCGTCGATTTACCAGCACCATTGAGACCAATCAGACCGACCAGCTGCCCACTTTCAACAGTAAAGGACACATCTTTCAAGACAGGGACATGGACATAGCCACCTGTCAGGTTTTTAATTTCTAACATATTTTCTCCAAATCTGGTATAATGTAGCTATATTATATCAAAATTCAATACAGTAGAGGTAGATTTTATGTCAGATTGCATTTTTTGTAAAATCATCGCAGGGGAAATTCCTGCTTCAAAAGTATATGAAGATGAGCAGGTTCTTGCCTTTCTTGATATCTCTCAAGTGACACCAGGACATACCTTGGTCGTACCAAAGGAACACTATCGCAATCTCTTGGAAATGGACGCTACTAGCGCCAGCCAACTCTTTGCCCAAGTACCAAAAGTAGCTCAAAAAGTCATGAAAGCTACCAAGGCTGCTGGTATGAATATCATTGCTAACTGTGAAGAAGTCGCTGGGCAAACCGTCTTTCATACCCACGTTCACCTCGTGCCTCGCTACAGTGCGGACGATGACCTCAAGATTGATTTTATCGCCCACGAACCAGACTTTGACAAACTTGCTCAAGTCGCTGAAACCATCAAAAACGCATAAGGAGTTGTTATGAAATTATCCAACCTACTGCTATTTGCAGGAGCTGCAGCTGGAAGTTATTTGATCACAAAAAATCGCCAAACCATCACAGATGAAGTCTTGAATACCACTGACCGCGTTCAAGCTATCAAGGACGATGTGGATATTATCCAAAACAGCCTGCAAATCATCGACCAGCAAAAAGAACTTATCAAGGAATACCAAGAAGACCTGACTTACAAGTTTAAGGTCTTGGAAAAGGATATCCAGACTAGACTAGCTGTTATCAAAGAAACACAGGAAATCGAAGATAAGTAAAAGAGCCCAACGGCTCTTTTTAAAACGTAAACAAGTTATATCCCATCAACTATACATCATAATTTAGCCAACTCATTCACCATTTCACAACTAAATCGAAGACTTTCCGCCGTAATAAAAAATCTATAAACAAAAAGAGCCCAACGGCTCTTTTTGCTTTATTCTCCTTCAAAGGCATCTTTAATATGGTCAAAGAAGCCCTTTTTCTTTGGATTGACTTTTAAATCACCAGCAGCTGCGAATTCTTTAAGCGCTGCTTTTTGGCGGTCGTTCAAGCCTGTCGGAGTCACGACATTAACTGTAACGTATTGGTCACCAACTGCACCACCACGAAGGCTCGGAGCTCCCTTGCCACGTAGACGGAATTTCTTACCAGTCTGAGTACCCTCTGGGATAACCAATTCAACTTCACCGTGAACCGTTGGGATATCTACTGTGTCACCGAGAGCTGCTTGGACAAAGTTGAGGTTGAGATTGTAGAAGATAGTCGTTCCTTCACGTTCAAACTTATCGCTGGCTTCCACAGAAACCACCACGTACAAGTCACCGTATGGTCCACCGTTAAATCCTGCTTCACCCTGACCAGCTAGGCGAATTTGTTGACCAGTTTCCACACCAGCAGGAATTTTTACATGTACACTATGGGCTTGTTTTTCATGACCTGTTCCGTGACAAGTTGTACATGGATCTTTGATTTCTTTTCCGCGACCATGACAGACATCACAGGTTACTTGGCGCCGCATCATACCAAGCGGAGTTTGTGTATCAACGTTAATGACACCAGCGCCATGACAGCGTCCACAAGTGACTGGACTTGTTCCTGGCTTAGCACCAGAACCATTACATGTACTACAGCTTGCTTCACGATTGTATTTAACCTCTTTTTCAGCTCCAAAAATAGCTTCTTCAAAGGTCAAATTCACACGGTATTGGAGGTCATCCCCCTGACGAGGAGCATTTGGATTGCGTGAAGCACCGCCTCCTCCGAAGAAACTTGAGAAGATATCTTCAAAACCACCGAAGCCTCCTGCCCCATCGAAACCGCCGAAACCACCAGCTCCACCAAAACCACCGTTGGCTCCAGCAGCACCGTATTGGTCATAGGCAGCACGTTTTTGGTCGTCACTCAAAGTCTCATAGGCTTCCTGAACTTCCTTGTACTTTTCCTCAGCACCAGGCTCCTTGTTGATATCTGGGTGGTATTTTTTGGAAAGCTTACGATAAGCCTTTTTGATCTCGTCTGCCGAAGCGTTTTTTGACACCCCCAGACGCTCATAAAATTCAGTATTGTTCATACAAGATACCAAGACCGTAAAATTCGACTGAAAAATAGGAAATCTGACGCTGGAGCGATGCTCCTAGGCAGATTTATCTTTTTTCCGAGAATTTAGGTCGGGTTCAATTCCTTTCTTTTATATTTAGTAAGAAATTTGGGAACCCGTGTTCAGTTACGAACACCCTTGTTCCTTTCTATAATTTTCATGTAAATCTTTAGAGGCTGTTTTCTATACTCTGCTTCACTTGATTAAACTCTTCATCTGATAAAGTAAATATCAAATCCTCTTCAGCATACTCGTTCTGTTCTTTAAAATAGTTGTCCGTATTCTCTGCCAACCCTAAACCGAAAATCACTTTTCTTGCAAACTCTTGATGTGCAAAACCGATAGCCGTAATGATTTGTTTATCTTGGACAAGAACTTTCGGTTGGAAATTCTCACGTGGAAGAAATTCAAAATAGTCAAAGAAGTTTTGCCAAATTCCACCTGTAAATTTCGTGTCGTTCAACAAGCCTGCTTTCGCCAATAAAAGGGGCGCTGAAGAAATGGCTGCAATTAGGATATCTTGCTCATTAAGACTTCTCAAAAACGAGATCAAATTCTCATCTTGTAGAGCAGGACCTATATTTACCATTCCTGGCAAAATCACACAAGAATAATCTTCTATACGGATCTGATCCAATGTTTTCGTCGGTTGACAGGACAAACCATCCTCAGAGACCACCATCGAATTCTCAGAAGCTACATAATCAATCGTGATATCAAAAGACAGAGCTAAAGTACTTGTTAAAGTGGTTATCTCATAAAGAGAAAAATTAGGATAAATGATACAAAGTACTTTTTTCATAAGCTACACCCTCTATTTTACCGAAAAACAGAGGCTGGGTTGCAACCTCTGGATTTCTTACTATCATCATTAACATTTAAGTAAAGCACCGTAGAAGGACAATCAGTTTAGTGATTAGTCATTCTTACCTACCTCGCTCTCCTGATTTTCAAGCTCGGGATAAAATAGTCCACTGGACTATTTTATTTTTCCGTAAACTCTCCGTCTACGACGTCATCACCTGCGTTTCCTGTTGCTTGTGCACCTTCTGCCCCTGCTTGAGCTTGTTGGGCTGCTGCGGCTTGTTCGTAGAGTTTAACAGCAAGTCCTTGAGCTTTTTCGTTCAATGTTTCAAGTTTTGCTTTCATATCGTCCAAGTTGTTGTCTTCTTGAGCTTTCTTAAGGTCATCAAGGGCAGCTTGGGCAGCATCACGTTCTGCGTCGAAGCCTTTGCCTTCAGTTTCCTTGATAGTCTTTTCAGTCGCAAAGATTGCTTGGTCTACTTCGTTACGAAGGTCAACTTCTTCTTTACGTTTCTTATCTGCTTCAGCGTTTGCTTCTGCATCTTTCATCATGCGGTCGATTTCTTCATCAGTCAAACCTGAGTTAGATTGGATCACAATAGTTTGTTCTTTTTGAGTTCCAAGGTCTTTGGCTTTAACAGATACGATACCGTTCTTATCGATGTCAAATGTAACTTCGATTTGTGGGATACCACGAGGTGCAGCTGGGATGTCTGTCAATTGGAAGCGTCCAAGAGTCTTGTTATCTGCTGCCATTGGGCGTTCACCTTGAAGAACGTGGATATCAACGGCTGGCTGGTTGTCTGCTGCTGTTGAGAAGACTTGTGATTTAGATGTTGGGATTGTTGTGTTACGGTCGATGAGTTTTGTGAAGACTCCACCCATTGTTTCAATACCAAGTGACAATGGTGTTACGTCAAGAAGGACAACGTCTTTAACATCACCAGTAATGACACCACCTTGGATGGCAGCACCCATAGCAACTACTTCGTCAGGGTTTACTGATTTGTTTGGTTCTTTACCAGTTTCAGCCTTAACTGCTTCTACAACGGCTGGGATACGAGTTGAACCACCAACAAGGATAACTTCGTCGATTTCTGACAAGCTCAAACCTGCATCTGAAAGGGCTTGACGAACTGGAACTTTTGTACGTTCTACAAGGTCACGAGTCAAATCGTCAAATTTAGCACGAGTCAAAGTCATTTCCAAGTGAAGAGGTCCAGCCTCACCTGCAGTGATAAATGGCAAGCTGATTTGAGTTGAAGTTACACCAGAAAGGTCTTTCTTCGCTTTTTCAGCTGCATCTTTCAAACGTTGCATTGCCATCTTGTCAGTAGACAAGTCAATACCGTTTTCTTTCTTGAATTCTGCTACCAAGTGATCGATGATTTTTTGGTCAAAGTCGTCACCACCAAGTTTGTTGTCCCCTGCAGTTGACAATACGTCGAAGACACCGTCACCCAATTCAAGGATAGAGACGTCGAATGTACCACCACCAAGGTCAAATACCAAGATTTTTTCTTCTTTGTCAGTCTTGTCCAAACCGTAAGCAAGAGCAGCTGCAGTTGGTTCGTTGACGATACGTTCTACTTCAAGACCAGCGATTTTACCAGCGTCTTTAGTTGCTTGACGTTGAGCGTCGTTGAAGTAAGCAGGAACTGTGATAACTGCTTTGGTTACTTTTTCACCAAGGTAGTCTTCAGCGTAGCCTTTCAAGTATTGAAGAATCATAGCTGAGATTTCTTGTGGAGTGTATTCTTTTCCGTTTGCAGAAACTTTTTCAGAAGTTCCCATTTTAGATTTGATAGAGATGACTGTATCTGGGTTTGTAACTGCTTGACGTTTTGCAGCATCACCAACGATGATTTCGCCGTTTTTGAATGAGACTACAGATGGAGTTGTACGGTTTCCTTCTGGGTTTGCGATGATTTTGCTTTCAGTCCCTTCAAGAACTGCAACTGCTGAGTTTGTTGTACCTAAGTCAATACCGATAATTTTAGACATGTGTTTTTCTCCTTAAATTTTAATTCGAATTTTGATTTTTGATATTTCCCTTAAGCGGTGGGGACGTGAGCAACTCCCTACGGGATTTCATCACTTATTTTTGAGCCTATTGTCTCAAAAATCCCCTGTTTCAGTAGCAGAAGCTACTGAAACTTTCACCACGGTGGGAAATATCTTCCTTGCAAGCCTCCAGCTTGCCTCTTATCTTTCTTCATAGTTTATTGTCGTTTCGGACAAGTTTTCTATTATGTAAATTGCGACACGAGAAGTCGAAATCGATTTTATTTCGACGACGAGTTAGTAAGGAGGCTAGGCAAACGCCATAGCGATTGCCGTTTTCTGACGAGTTGCTTTAGCTACCGTCAGAATTGCCTAATCGAACACGCCCTAAGCTCTGGGTAAAAAAG
Organism: Streptococcus mitis SK575; assembly: GCF_000257865.1. Classification (GTDB taxonomy): domain Bacteria; phylum Bacillota; class Bacilli; order Lactobacillales; family Streptococcaceae; genus Streptococcus; species Streptococcus mitis_CQ. Next base: position 51,728 of record NZ_AICU01000081.1, read on the forward strand.
ATAGATTTTCTTGTGTTCATCGAACACTTCGTCAATCTCCTATTTTTACTGTGAGCTTTCTACGGGCTTTGTATCTTAGTTGTACACCACTACCATGGCTGGGCGTAGGATGCGGTCATGGAGTTTGTAGCCTTTTTGGAAGACTTGGGCGATGGTATCTGCTGGGTGTTCATCGTCTGCTGGGAGAGTTTGGATAGCCATATGGTAGTTATGGTCAAATTCACCATCAGCTGCGATTTCTTCGATTCCTTCTTCTTTCAAAGCGTGAATCAAGCTTTCTTGCACCATTTCCAAGCCCTTCTTCACATCATCAGTCAATCCTTCAACTGCGAGTGCACGCTCAAGGTTATCCAAAGAAGGGAGAATCGCTTTTGCCAAGTCCTGGCTACGATAACGTTGCAAGTTTTGACGCTCTTCATTGGCACGGCGTTGGATATTTTGCATTTCTGCATGAGCGCGAAGGTATTTATTTTCGAACTCATCTGCACGTTCATTTGCCAAGTCCAACTCTGACTTCTCAGGAGTTGTTTCTTCTACCGTTTCCACAACTTCCTCTTCTTGAACTTCTTCTACTTCTTCATTTTTTATATCTTGGGCCATTTTCGCCTCCTTTAATGATTTCAATCTTAATGTACTTCGTAATGATTACTGCTGAGGTAGCGGTAAAAATCTGTCAACTTCATGGTCAAAACACGGTTGACCACATTGACTTGGTTGATTAGCTGTTGGTAATCCAGATTGACTGGACCGATAATGGCTAGAATTCCAACTCCCCGATAAGGAATGAGGAACTTGCTACTAATCACCGCTAGGTCAGCTAGACAGGACTCTTGACTGTCTGCAACACGAACGTTTTGCATCTGATCTTCATGCAGCCCCTCACGAATTTCCAGGGCCACCTTTTGCGGTTGGTCAAAGAACTGATAGGCTGCTAGATTAGCAAAATTCAAGAGATTGACCTTGCCTGCCACCACAATGTTTTCGTTGAACATTTCCTTAAAAATGTGTTCAAAGAGATCAATCACATTGTCCGTAGTTGTGAAGTAACGCTGGATAATCTGCGGAATCTCCGTCCGAATCTTGTAGTGAATATCTAGAACGGTGTGGCCGAGGAAACGTTCCTGAATGATGCTCTTCAGTTTCAGCAAATCCTCCTGCAAGAAGTTCCTTGGAATCAGAAACTGACTGGTAACCGTTCGCGATTCGTCTAGGGTGAATACTGCCAAGGCTGTATGTTGCCCCAAAACAACGATATCAAAGGCTGTCAACCGTTGCTTGCTGGGCTCAACATCCAGAGCCACTACCGTACAGCCACTCAAGTCTGTCAGTAGATTGGCAGCCTCTTGCAGAATATCCTCTAGTTTGAAGAATTCCTGATCAAAGGCTTTGACAATCTCATATACCTCATTTTCAGCCAGTCGGTCAAAATCCAGTGAGTGTTTTACATAGTACTGAAAACCAGCAACACTTGGCATCCGACCACTTGAAGTATGAGCCTTTTCAAGCAAACCTTGCTTTTCTAGAGCCGCCATGTCATTACGAATGGTTGCGCTGCTAGAGTTAATAGACTCTTGCAAGGCTTTGGATCCGACAGGTTCGTGCGTTTTGGTAAAGATGTCAATAATCAGATTTAGAATATCCTGCTGACGCTCTGTAACCATCTCATCACTCCTCTCTGTCTGATCGATTAGCACTCTATGCGCTCAAGTGCTAACTCATGATTCTATTATACACCCTTAAAAGAGAATGTCAAGATAAAAACTCAAAAAATTAGCACTCTTTTGTCAAGAGTGCTAAAAATCAGTCTGAAGACCTAGAACCTTGCTATTCATCTACTTGGTATTTCCTTTTTAATCTGAAATAACCATAGATTAGATAAGAAATCATAAAGGCATATAGAGCAAAAATGACAAAGAAAGATTGCGACAGTTCTTCTCTAAACGAACTCATACAAACAACAAGACCACCTGAGAAAGCAACTGTACAGGAACGAAGTCTAGATCGCATAACTTCCCATCTGAGCCCCTTACTCATATAGACTTGATCCTCTGGAAGTAAATTAGAAGACGATTTACGAAGAATCGAACAAGAACCTGCTCCTATCAATTCCCAACCTCTATTTCTAAAATCTTGCAGTTCATGCTTATATTTTTTAAGAAATTTAGAATCATAGATACGGTAGATGACATCGTCTGGTTGACATTGGTCAAAATAGAACAAACCAAAACGACTCGTTCTATATCTCCAACCCTTCAAATGCATCTCATGTAAATATTCTTCTTCCTTGTCCAAATCAACAATGGTGAAAATCCGAAATTCTACTCTGCTATTCATTGTCTTACCCCAAAATTAGAAAACATGCCTGGTTTTATTTATTAGATAATTCTTTCCACTTTTGACTCAATCTCCAAAAAATATAAGAAATCTGAGTCGCATGGACTATCAATAAAACACCATCTATTATAACAATCAAAAACATTTCCCAACTGAAAGAACTACCTCCAGTGACAAATTTTGAGAAAACCGGTAGTAGAGCTAAAAAGAGAAGCAAAATAGGAAACATCCGCCTCGTTAAAATCCGTTTGACCATAGCTAACTTCCCGGCCACGTCATTATAAATTTCAAACTCGGCATCCGACTCAATTCCAGAATGAAGTTTTCTAAAGTAGGAAAAACCATTAAAGTCTGTAATATGCTCCCAGCCACAGTCTTTAAATAATTGTAAATAGGAGGCTCTCTCTGATTTTTTCATAGGATAAAAGTCCAACTGATAAGACACCTGCTCCGGTTGGCACTTTTCAAAAGTATACTTAACCGCAACTACTAAGTTAGAGTAGGTTACTTCCTTGAGCTTCCAGCCCTCAGTATGCATTTCCGCAAGGTACAAAGCCTCTCTATCATAATCCGCAATGGTAGCAATCCTATAAACAACCTTCTTTTCCATCATCTTCCCTCCAGACTGTTTCTATAGAGCCGTTCAATACGTTTCAATTCAATATCTAAGACTTTGCGTCCCAAGTCTGTCATCTGATAGATTTTCCGTTTTTCCTCTTCGCGGACAAAGGAAATCAATCCATCCTTTTCCATTTTTGACAAGGTTCCATACATAGTCCCAGGACTAATCGAAACTTGCGAATCTGTCATCTCCTTGACCTTTTGCGTAATACTATAACCATGACCTTCCTTTTGCAGACAGAACAAGATATAAAAGCCCGTTTCCGTCATGGGAAGATAAACTCGACGAATCTTATCCGTTAATTCCATTTATAGCCACCTCCTATCCAGTTCGATATATCGCACTTCGTTATATAAAATATATCACACCTCGATATAAAACACAAGAAAAAAAAGACCGCCCTCAGGCAATCTTTCTTCTATATTAGTATTAGTAAAGGTCTAAATAATTATCAATTTCCCATTGTGAAACGAAGGTTGCATAACTTGCCCATTCGATCCGTTTTGCTTCAAGGAAACTAGTATAGATATGTTCTCCAAGAGCCGCTCTAACAACTTCATCTTCAGTCAGAGCTTTCAAAGCGTTGTGAAGAGTTGATGGAAGGTCTGTAATGCCAGCTTCCTTACGCTCTTCTGCTGTCATGATGTAGATATTTTCTTCGATAGGAGCTGGTGCTTCGATTTTATTTTCAATACCATGCAAACCAACCTCCAAAAGAACAGCCATAGCGATGTATGGGTTTGCCATCGGATCCACTGAACGCAACTCAAGACGAGTTCCCATACCACGTGAAGCAGGCACGCGCACAAGCGGCGAACGGTTACGACCAGCCCAAGCAATGTAAACAGGCGCTTCATAACCTGGAACCAAACGTTTGTATGAGTTAACCGTTGGGTTCATAATGGCAGTATAGTTGTAGGCATGCTTGATCAAACCGCCAAGGAAATGGTAGGCCGTTTCTGACAACTGCATTCCTTTTGGATCATTTGGATCAAAGAAGGCATTGTTTCCTTCTGCATCAAACAAGGACATATTACAGTGCATACCTGATCCGGCAATACCAAATTTTGGTTTGGCCATAAAGGTTGCATAAAGCCCATGTTTGCGAGCAATAGTTTTAACAACAAGTTTGAAGATTTGAATCTTATCACAGGCACGGAGAACTTCATCGTACTTAAAGTCAATCTCGTGTTGTCCAACAGCAACCTCGTGGTGACTCGCTTCTACTTCAAATCCCATTTTGGTCAAGACATTGACAATCTCACGACGTGTATTGTCCGCAAGGTCCGTAGGCGCCAAATCAAAGTAGCCACCCTTGTCATTCACTTCAAGTGTTGGGTCCCCATTTTCATCCAGTTTAAATAGGAAGAATTCTGGCTCTGGCCCAAGATTGAAGGATTTGAATCCTACTTCTTCCATGTGACGAAGAGCACGCTTCAAATTGCCACGAGGATCTCCTGCAAATGGTTCACCTTCTGTTGTATAGACATCACAGATCAAACCTGCAACACTTCCATTTTCATCTCCCCAAGGGAAGACTGTCCATGTATCCAAGTCAGGGTACAAGTACATATCCGACTCATTGATACGTACAAAACCTTCAATAGAAGATCCATCAAACATAGCCTTATTTGACAAGACCTTATCTAACTGTTCATCTGTAGCAGGAATTTCGACGTTTTTCATGGTTCCCAAAATATCCGAGAACATGAGACGAATAAAGGTAACATTTTTTTCCTTGACTTCACGACGAATATCTGCAGCTGTGATTGGCATGAGTTTTCTCCTTAATGTATGACTACTTGCGGTTGCCTAACCGCGACCAAAAGGTGACCGTACTGAAGCAAAGCGACCCTGTTGGAGGAGTTCATTATGAAGTGCACGACGCACCTCAGTCTGACTCACCGCTTTCTTGGATTTCGCTTCACGTTCAGCATATTTTTTCTTAATGGCAGCGATATTATAACCTTCAGAGATATAATCTTTGATTTCAAGCAGACGATCCATGTCATTCAAGGAATACATGCGACGGTTCCCTTCGTTTCGATCAGGCTTAATCAACTCTTGATCTTCATAATAACGAATCTGACGCGCCGATAGATCGGTCAACTTCATAACACTGCCGATAGGAAAAACAGCCATATTTCGGCGAAATTCTTTTTCCTTCATTTACAATTTCCTTCTTTCTGTCTATTATAGTCTAAAAAAAGACAAACGTCAATTAATAATGTTATAAAATGTAACATTATTTTTCTTTTTTCTCTAAAAAGAGCCGAATACGATCAATATCGTAATTTACGAGAATTGCGACAAAAACTCCCATGAAAGTTTCTGATACACGCGCAAACACGTACAAAATTGTTTCCCCACTCGGAATCGATAGGGTAATGATTAACATAGCTGCTACACCACCAATAACCCCTGCTTTATTATTCATGGCTACATTTGTCATAATGGTTAACATCGTGCAAATCGGAACAACAACCAAGGTTACCCAAAAAGCTTCGTGGAAAAAGGTATTTAATAGGAAGAAGACCAGGGCATAGAGGCCACCGATACTATTTCCTAGAATACGCGAAGTCCCAAAATGAACACTCTTATCAAAACTCTCCCTCAGGCTAAAAACAGCTGTCAAAGCACCGATTTGAAGACCTTTCCAGCCAAAAAAGCCAAAAATCAAGAGAACTAGAAAAACAGCAATACCTGTTTTAAAGGTTCGCATACCAAGTTTGAACTGGGATTTATCGAATTTATATTTTTTAAAATAACTCATAATCTCAACTTTCTATTTCCATTTTATCATAAATCGGTGATTTTTATGAGCAATAGTTGAGAGGAAGCGTTTTTATTTCGAGTAAAAGAAAAGAGGAACTTTCATTCCCCTCTTCTTTGATTCATTTAGTTAATCTTATTTTTCTGTCAAGGCTGCAAGTCCTGGAAGAACTTTACCTTCAAGAAGTTCCATTGATGCTCCACCACCAGTAGAGATCCATGAGAATTTGTCTGCACGTCCAAGGTTGATTGCTGCGGCAGCTGAGTCACCACCACCGATGATTGATTTAACGCCCGGTTGTTTCACGATAGCGTCCATCACACCGATTGTACCAGCTTGGAAGTCTGGGTTTTCAAATACACCCATAGGTCCGTTCCATACAACTGTTTTGGCACCAGTCAAAGCTTCATCAAATTTAGCGATAGATTTTGGACCGATGTCAAGACCAAGGAAGCCTTCAGAAACTGCTTCACCTTCAGTGTCACGCACTTCAGTGTAGCCAGCAAATGCGTTAGCTTCTTTTGAGTCAACTGGCAAGATCAATTTACCATTTGCTTTTTCAAGAAGAGCTTTCGCGACATCCAATTTGTCTTCTTCTACAAGTGAGTTACCGATTTCGATACCTTGTGCTTTGTAGAATGTGTAAGTCATACCACCACCGATAAGGACTTTATCAGCTTTTTCAAGCAAGTTTTCGATAACACCAATCTTGTCTGAAACTTTTGAACCACCAAGGATCGCTACGAATGGACGTTCTGGAGTTTCAACTGCTTCTTGGATGTAGGCAATTTCGTTTTCAAGAAGGAAACCAGCAACTGCTTTTTCAACGTTTGCTGAGATACCAACGTTAGATGCGTGTGCACGGTGAGCTGTACCGAATGCATCGTTTACGAAGATACCATCTCCAAGTGATGCCCAGTATTTACCAAGTTCAGGATCGTTTTTAGATTCTTTTTTGCCGTCAACATCTTCATAACGAGTGTTTTCAACCAAAAGAACTTGTCCATCTTCAAGAGCGTTGATAGCTGCTTCCAATTCAGCACCACGAGTTACACCTGGGAAAACAACATCTTGACCAAGTTTTGCTGCCAAGTCTGCTGCTACAGGAGCAAGTGATTTACCAGCTTTATCAGCTTCTTCTTTCACACGTCCAAGGTGAGAGAAAAGAATTGCACGTCCACCTTGTTCGATGATGTACTTAATAGTTGGAAGAGCTGCTGTGATACGGTTGTCGTTAGTGATTACGCCATCTTTCAATGGTACGTTGAAGTCAACACGAACGAGGACTTTTTTACCTTTCAAGTCAACGTCTTTAACAGTAAGTTTTGCCATGTTACAAAAACCCCTTTATTTATTTTATTCGAAACTATTATATCACACTTTGGAAATATAAGGAAAGATTTCACAAGATTTTTCGATATTTAATCTTTGTGACATGCTAGAGTATATTATTTTTGCTTTTGATAACGAATTTTCTTTCTAAAATCTTAGCTTAACACTTGTTAGATTTACTTTTATCCTTTAAAATAGAATAGGAGAAATTCCGTTATTATTTTTCGGAGGAAAAAGAAATGTCCATTAATTGGCAGGAAATTTTATTTCACTTTTTAGGTGGTCTGGGACTATTCTTATATAGTATCAAGACCATGGGAGACGGTTTGCAACAAGCTGCTGGAGATCGCCTTCGTTTTTACATCGACAAGTACACTAGCAACCCCTTTTTAGGTGTTCTAGTCGGAATTGTCGTGACTGCCCTGATTCAGTCAAGTACAGGGGTTACAGTCATCACGGTTGGACTGGTCAGCGCTAGCCTTCTAACTCTTAGACAGGCTATCGGAATTATCATGGGAGCCAACATCGGAACCACCGTTACTTCCTTTATCATCGGTTTCAAGCTTGGTGAGTATGCTTTACCCCTGATTTTCCTTGGAACCATGTTCCTCTTCTTTACCAAAAATAGAACAGCAAACAATATCGGACGCATCCTGTTTGGTGTAGGGGGAATTTTCTACGCCCTCAACCTCATCAGTGCCGGTATGAGTCCTCTTAAAGATTTACCACAATTCAAGGAATACATGGTAACCTTGGGACAAAATCCTGTGCTAGGAGTTTTTGCCGGTGCAGTGATTACCGTCCTCATCCAAGCTTCTTCTGCGACAATCGGGATTTTGCAAGGGCTCTATGCAGGTGGATTCCTTGACCTCAAAGGTTCGCTACCAGTTCTCTTCGGGGATAATATCGGGACAACCTTAACAGTTATCATCGCGGCAGCTGGAGCCAATGTCTCTGCGAAACGCGTTGCTGCAACCCACGTTACCTTTAACGTTTTAGGAACTATTCTTTGCTTAATCTTATTAGGTCCATTTACGTCTATGATTGAGTACTTCCAAGCGCTCCTTCACCTCTCACCTGAGATGACCATCGCCTTCTCTCACGGTGCCTTTAACGTAAGTAACACCATTGTACAATTTCCATTCATCGGAGCCTTGGCCTACTTTGTAACCAAGCTCATCCCTGGTGAAGATGAAGTTGTCAAGTACGAGCCACTTTATCTTGATGAGCATTTGATTAAACAAGCTCCATCAATCGCTCTCGGAAATGCGAAGAAAGAACTCCTTCACTTAGGAAATTATGCTTCTAAAGCCTTTGACCTTTCATACAACTACATCATTAACCTCAATGAAAAGGTTGCTGAAAAAGGCCACAAAACGGAAGAAGCCATCAATACCATTGATGAAAAATTGACTCGTTACCTTATTACTCTTTCAAGCGAAGCCCTTAGCCAGAAAGAAAGTGAAGTGCTCACCAACATCCTGGATTCATCCCGTGATCTGGAACGGATTGGGGACCACGCAGAAGCCCTAATCAATCTGACTGACTACCTTCAACGTAAAAATGTTGAGTTCTCTGAAGCTGCTTTGCAGGAATTGGCTGATATCTATCAAAAAACCACTGGCTTTATCAAGGATGCCCTTGACAGCGTGGAAAACAATGATATTGAAAAAGCTCAAAGTCTGATTGAACGCCATAAAGAAATCAACAATATGGAACGTGTTCTCAGAAAGACCCACATCAAACGCCTTAACAAGGGCGAGTGTTCAACGCAAGCTGGGGTCAACTTTATCGATATTGTTTCCCACTACACTCGTGTATCAGACCATGCTATGAATCTGGCTGAAAAGGTCATCGCTGAACAAATCTAATG
>NZ_AICU01000082.1:0-10089 GCF_000257865.1 Streptococcus mitis SK575
GTCGTCGGTAAAAAGATATTGTTTTTACCCCCTCATGTCACAATTCGGTGACTTGGTACAAGAAGTGAGATGGAGAAGGATGGCTCACTGACTCCTCTCCTCTCACTTTTACTTTATTTAAATCAAGAAATAGGTGAAAAAAATGACAAAAACATTGCCAAAAGACTTTATTTTCGGTGGCGCAACAGCTGCCTATCAAGCAGAAGGTGCTACACATACTGATGGTAAAGGACCAGTAGCGTGGGATAAATATCTTGAAGATAACTACTGGTACACTGCGGAGCCAGCTAGTGATTTTTACAATCGATATCCAGTTGACCTCAAGCTAGCAGAAGAGTATGGTGTCAATGGTATTCGAATTTCTATTGCTTGGTCACGTATTTTCCCAACTGGTTACGGTCAAGTAAATGCTAAAGGTGTTGAGTTTTATCATAATTTATTTGCAGAGTGTCACAAACGTCACGTTGAGCCTTTTGTAACTCTTCATCACTTTGACACGCCAGAAGCTCTCCACTCAAATGGAGACTTCTTAAATCGTGAAAATATCGAACACTTTGTAGACTATGCTGCCTTCTGTTTTGAAGAATTTTCAGAAGTAAACTATTGGACAACCTTTAATGAAATTGGACCAATCGGTGATGGTCAATACTTGGTTGGTAAATTCCCTCCAGGTATTCAGTACGACCTTGCCAAAGTCTTCCAATCGCACCACAATATGATGGTGTCTCATGCACGCGCGGTAAAATTGTATAAAGAGAAAGGCTATAAAGGTGAAATTGGTGTGGTTCATGCTCTGCCAACTAAGTACCCACTTGATCCTGAAAATCCTGCAGATGTTATTGCGGCAGAATTGGAGGACATTATCCATAACAAATTTATCTTGGATGCAACTTATCTGGGGCACTACTCTGAAAAGACTCTGGCAGGGGTAGAGGCTATCTTGGCTGCCAATGGTGGTAGCTTAGATCTTCGTGAAGAAGATTTCGAAGTATTAGAAGCCGCAAAAGACTTGAATGACTTCCTAGGAATTAACTACTATATGAGCGACTGGATGGAAGCCTTTGATGGAGAAACTGAAATCATCCATAATGGTAAAGGTGAAAAAGGAAGCTCTAAATACCAAATCAAAGGTGTTGGTCGTCGTGTAGCTCCTGATTATGTGCCACGTACGGACTGGGATTGGATTATCTACCCTCAAGGTTTGTATGACCAAATCATGCGCGTGAAGAAAGATTATCCGAACTACAAGAAGATTTACATCACTGAAAATGGTCTTGGATATAAAGATGAGTTCATTGATAACACTGTTTACGATGATGGCCGTATTGATTATGTCAAACAACACTTGGAAGTATTATCTGATGCTATTGCAGATGGCGCTAATGTAAAAGGTTACTTCATTTGGTCATTAATGGATGTCTTCTCTTGGTCAAACGGTTATGAAAAACGTTACGGTCTCTTCTATGTAGACTTTGAAACTCAAGAACGTTATCCTAAGAAATCAGCTCACTGGTACAAGAAAGTAGCGGAAACTCAAGTGATTGAGTAGTAGAATGAGTAATTAGATATAGAATTCTAGTGAGGCAAAAGATGTTCAAAGAATTTATCCAATCTATTTATGAAAAAGTTTATATTATAAATTTCGAAAAATGTTCTCAAATACCGTGTTTGACTAATGAGGAGCTGAAAAAACTTGGGAAATGGTATGTCTCTACCGGTAAAGAATGGATTTGTCATTCAGACTATGAGTTGGAAGAATTTAAAAATATCTTTTTAAATTTTATCAGTCCTGAAGAATGGGATAATATCTCCTTTGATTCAGATTTTATGCCGTTTCAACAATCATAAAGTAGGAAACTCTTTGTAAAAATCTTCATCAAAAAATGCGTCATATCAAGATTCTTATTTTCTTGATATGACGCATTTTATATTTTATCAATCCTCAGTTTTATGGTTTAGAAAGAATAATTTTTGTTTGTTTTGAAAGTTGTTCGAACGTTTCTTTGCTCAGTTTAGAATCTGAAACGATGGTATCAATATCTGAGATATTGTAGAAGGTGTAAAAATCAAACTTATTGAACTTACTATTGTCAGCTAGTAAGTATTTTTTATTGGAATTATTGAGGGCGATTCGTTGAGATTCACCTTCCTCTTCACTAAAGGTCGCAATCGCATTGTCCTTAATACCATTACAGCTAACGAAAGCTTTAGAAAATTGGAGATTGGCTAAGTTTTGCAAGGTTAGTGTTCCCACAAAGGCTCCAGTGATAGAGCGATAGTTGCCACCAATTAAAATCAAATCTGTTAGTTTTCGTTCGTTTAGAATGAGAAAGACTGGTAAACTGTTTGTTACAACACGAATATTATCGATTGGAAGTTCACGGGCAAAAGATTCCAAGGTTGTCCCTGGACCGATAAAAATGGTTTCCCCTTCATCGATTAAATGACCTGCAAAACGGCTAATTTCTTGTTTTTCTGCGATTTGTAAGCTTTGTTTTTCAATATTGGAACGTTCATTGTTTAAAATGGAGCCTGTACGAATTTTTTCAGCTCCTCCATGCACACGAACAAGTAAATCCTTGTCAGCCAACTCTTGTAAGTAGCGTCTAGCAGTCATATCTGATACATCTAAGCGAGCCATGATTTCTTTTACAGTAATAGTTCCCTTTGTATTTACCGTTTCTAGAATATTATCTAGTTTTTCCTGCTTTAACATCGTTATCACCTCTATTTCTATTACTATTTTATCATAAAGTATTCAATCAATCAATTTAAAAAACAAAAGAAAACAAAAACAAAAATATCATGGTTGTTTTAAACAAACCATGATATTGATATCACTTCTGAAATTGTTGACTTAGTCTAAACCGTAGTTGTAATCATCGTCTTGCATGGCTTCAACTTCACCAAGGAGGTAGCCATTTCCGACTTGAGAGAAGAAGTCGTGGTTGGAAGTTCCTGTTGAAATACCGTTCATAACGATTGGGTTGACATCATCAGCTGAATCTGGGAAGAGTGGATCTTGTCCCAGGTTCATGAGTGCCTTGTTGGCATTGTAGCGAAGGAAGGTTTTGACTTCTTCCGTCCAACCAACACCATCATAGAGGCTCTCTGTATAACCTTCTTCATTTTCATAAAGAGTGTAGAGCAGGTCGTACATCCAATCCTTGAGTTTTTCTTGCTCTTCTTCAGGTAATTCATTGAAACCAAGTTGGAATTTGTAACCAATGTAGGTTCCGTGAACAGATTCATCACGAATAATCAATTTAATGATTTCCGCAACGTTGGCTAGTTTGTTGTTACCAAGATAGTAGAGGGGAGTGAAGAAACCAGAGTAGAAAAGGAAGGTTTCGAGGAAGACACTGGCAACTTTCTTTTCAAGTGGGCTACCGTTTAGGTAAATTTCGTTGACGATTTCCGCCTTCTTTTGTAGGTAAGGATTGGTATTGGTCCATTCGAAAATTTCTTCAATCTCAGCCTTAGTATTCAAGGTAGAAAAGATTGATGAGTAAGATTTTGCGTGGACAGATTCCATAAATTGGATGTTATTGAAAACAGCTTCCTCATGGGGTGTACGGATGTCCGCGCGAAGGGCTTGAACCCCAGTTTCAGATTGCATAGTGTCGAGAAGGGTTAAACCACCAAAGACTTTTCCAACCAAGTCTTTTTCTACATTTGATAGCTTTCTCCAGTCATCCAAGTCATTTGACAAGGGAATACGTGTATCAAGCCAGAATTGCTCCGTCAGTTTTTCCCAAGTTGATTTGTCGATGACATCTTCGATGGCATTCCAGTTAATGGCTTTGTAGTAAGTTTCCATTTTGAAATCTCTTTCTGTGTTTAGTATTGCGAACTCACAATTATTTTTATTTTATCATAATCCTAGAGTAGTTTCGCACAAAAAGTCGGAAGCCCGACTTTTTGTTATTTCATAGTATAGATGCTTATTCTAGTTTAGCAGGGTGAATGAATCACTTATCTGAGAAAAAGTAGTTTTCTCAAGCAAAGATTAAATCACACAGCTTTCACATTGGTTGGCACCGACTTCTCCACCATCATCTGTAAAGGTACGGACGTAGTAGATAGACTTGATACCCTTGTTAAAGGCATAGTTACGAAGGATAGACAAGTCACGTGTCGTTTGTTTATTTTCCTTCTTCCATTCGTAAAGACCTTTTGGAATGTCACTACGCATAAAGAGGGTGAGTGAAAGTCCTTGGTCCACGTGCTCAGTTGCAGCAGCATAGACATCAATCACTTTACGCATATCCATGTCGTAAGCAGAAGTGTAGTAAGGAATGGTTTCTGTTGACAAGCCAGCAGCAGGGTAGTAGATTTTACCGATTTTCTTTTCTTGACGTTCTTCGATACGTTGTGTAATCGGGTGGATAGAAGCAGAAACGTCATTGATGTAACTGATCGAACCATTTGGAGCTACAGCAAGACGGTTTTGGTGGTAAAGACCATCTGCTTGAATCTTGTCGCGAAGTTCAGCCCAATCAGCAGCACTAGGAATAAAGACATCTTTGAAAAGTTCTTTAACACGGTCTGATTTTGGAACAAACTCGCCAGTCACATACTTGTCAAAGTAGCTTCCGTTAGCATAGTCTGATTTTTCAAAGTTGTGGAAGGTGATACCACGTTCACGCGCAATATTGTTTGACTCAACTAAAGTCCAGTAGTTCATAAGCATAAAGTAGATGCTAGTAAACTCAACAGACTCAGGCGATCCATATTCAATCAATTGTTGGGCAAGGTAGCTGTGAAGTCCCATGGCACCAAGACCAAAGGTATGAGCTTGGCTATTTCCGTGGTCGATGGTAGGAACAGCTACGATGTGTGAACTATCTGTAACGAAAGTAAGGGCACGAACCATAGCACGGATAGAGCGACCAAAGTCAGGTGAAGTCATCATGTTAACCACGTTGGTTGAACCAAGGTTACATGAAACATCCGTTCCCATTTGAAGGAATTCTTGAGCATCGTTGATCAAGCTTGGTTCTTGGACTTGAAGAATCTCAGAACACAAGTTACTCATGATGATTTTTCCATCAACGGGATTTGCACGGTTAGCCGTGTCGATGTTGACGACATAAGGGTAACCAGACTCTTGTTGCAATTTAGAGATTTCAGTTTCCAAATCACGCGCCTTGATTTTTGTCTTGCGGATATTTGGATTTGCGACCAATTCATCGTATTTTTCAGTGATGTCGATGTAGTTAAATGGCACACCGTATTCAAGCTCTACTGAGTATGGGCTGAAGAGATACATTTCTTCATTTTTACGAGCCAATTCGTAGAATTTATCGGGTACCACAACACCAAGTGAAAGGGTCTTAACACGAACTTTTTCATCGGCATTTTCTTTCTTAGTTGAAAGGAAGGCGATAATATCTGGGTGGAAGACGTTGAGGTAGACAACACCAGCACCTTGACGTTGACCCAATTGGTTTGAGTAAGAGAAGCTATCTTCGAAAAGCTTCATAACAGGAACGACACCAGAAGCTGCTCCTTCATAGCCCTTGATAGGTGCACCAGCTTCACGAAGGTTGCTGAGGGAAATCCCCACACCACCGCCGATACGTGACAGTTGAAGAGCTGAGTTGATAGAACGTCCGATAGAGTTCATGTCATCAGTTACTTGAATCAAGAAACAAGATACCAACTCCCCACGACGAGCACGACCAGCATTCAAGAAGGAAGGAGTAGCAGGTTGGTAGCGTTGGTGGATGATTTCATTGGCAATATCAATTGCAATCGCCTCATCACCGTCAGCAAAATAAAGGGCGTTAAAGAAGACACGGTCTTCCATGCTTTCAAGGTAATATTCACCGTCGTTAGTTTTCAAAGCATATTGATTGTAAAATTTATAAGCTGCCATGAAAGACTTGAATTGGAAGTTTTGTTCTTTGATAAATTGATGCAATTCTTCCAAAAATTCTGGACGGTATTTCTTGATAAAGGCTGTTTCGATGTAGTTGTGCTCAATGAGGTAATTGATTTTATCTTTGATTGAATCAAAAGCCATAGTGTTTGGAACTACATTTTCTTTAAAGAAAGCATCCAAGGCTTCCTTATCTTTATGAAGCATGATTTGTCCATTAATAGGACGGTTGATTTCGTTATTGAGACGGAAGTAAGTCACGTCCTCAAGATGTTTTAATCCCATAAAATTTCCCTTATCTAATTACAAAAGAAAGGCTTCTAAGTTAGCCCTAGAAGCAGTTTCTTCTGGATGATGTACTAAGATTATGCTAATTGTTTCAATTTTCCTGGTTGGAAACCTGAAAAGACTTCAGTTGGTGTTTGGATAACAGGAGCTGCGCTGAAACCGAGCTCTTTAACTTGATCGATGTACTCAGGTTGCTCATCAAGATTGATTTCGCGATAAGCGACATTATTACTGTCCAAGAAACGTTTGGTCATTTTACATTGGACACAGTTATTTTTAGAATAAACGGTTACCATTGTGTAACTCCTCTTTAAAATTTAATACTATCTTAGTATACCAGAAATTAAAATTTTGTCAACGATTTAAAACTAAATATAGTGGTCTGTTTTTCTACATAACCAAACAAAACACAATATGTAGTGTTTGTTCTAAAAAATAGTGATAATTCTCCTATAAGTTGTTTTTTGGAAAACTATATCCTGTGTTTTGTTATCTAGAATAGAAGATTTTCAGGAAGTTATCTGAAAGGAAATCGAATAAATCCCATAAAATGCTTGAAAAAAATCCTAGAAGATGATATAATACCAAATTGTAAGGGTTATCACATATAACTCAAAAAAGAAAGAACAAAAGGAGAGTCAAACTATGGCTTCTAAAGATTTCCACGTAGTGGCAGAAACAGGTATTCACGCACGTCCAGCAACATTGTTGGTACAAACTGCTAGCAAATTTGCTTCAGATATCACTCTTGAGTACAAAGGTAAATCAGTTAACCTTAAATCAATCATGGGTGTTATGAGTCTTGGTGTTGGCCAAGGTGCTGACGTAACTATCTCAGCTGAAGGTGCAGATGCAGATGACGCTATCGCTGCAATCTCAGAAACAATGGAAAAAGAAGGATTGGCATAAGGAAAATGACAGAAATGCTTAAAGGAATCGCGGCATCTGACGGTGTTGCAGTTGCAAAAGCATATCTACTCGTTCAACCGGATTTGTCATTCGAGACTGTTTCAGTCGAAGATACAAACGCAGAAGAGGCTCGTTTGGATGTAGCTCTTGAAGCTTCTCAAAACGAGCTTTCTCTTATCCGTGAGAAAGCTGTAGGTACGCTTGGTGAAGAAGCGGCTCAAGTTTTTGACGCTCATTTGATGGTTCTTTCTGACCCAGAATTGATTGGTCAGATTAAAGAAACAATCCGTGCTAAGAAAGTAAATGCAGAAGCAGGTCTTAAAGAAGTGACTGACATGTTCATCACTATCTTTGAAGGTATGGAAGACAACCCATACATGCAAGAACGTGCAGCGGATATCCGCGACGTGACAAAACGTGTATTGGCAAACCTTCTTGGTAAGAAATTGCCAAACCCAGCTTCTATCAACGAAGAAGTAATCGTGATTGCGCATGACTTGACACCATCTGATACAGCTCAATTGGACAAAAACTTTGTAAAAGCTTTTGTAACAAACATCGGTGGACGTACAAGCCACTCAGCTATCATGGCACGTACACTTGAAATTGCAGCTGTATTGGGAACAAACAACATCACTGAAGTAGTGAAAGACGGTGATATCCTTGCCGTTAACGGAATTACTGGTGAAGTGATTATCAACCCAACAGATGAACAAGCGGCAGAATTTAAAGCAGCTGGTGAAGCTTATGCTAAACAAAAAGCTGAATGGGCACTTTTGAAAGATGCTCAAACAGTGACTGCTGACGGTAAACACTTCGAGTTGGCTGCTAACATCGGTACTCCAAAAGACGTTGAAGGTGTTAACAACAACGGTGCAGAAGCTGTTGGACTTTACCGTACAGAGTTCTTGTACATGGATTCTCAAGATTTCCCAACTGAAGATGAGCAGTATGAAGCTTACAAGGCTGTTCTTGAGGGAATGAATGGTAAACCTGTGGTTGTTCGTACAATGGATATCGGTGGAGATAAGGAACTTCCTTACTTCGATATGCCACATGAAATGAACCCATTCCTTGGATTCCGTGCCCTTCGTATCTCTATTTCTGAAACTGGAGATGCAATGTTCCGTACACAAATCCGTGCCCTTCTTCGTGCTTCTGTTCATGGTCAATTGCGTATCATGTTCCCAATGGTTGCCCTTTTGAAAGAATTCCGTGCAGCTAAAGCAGTTTATGAAGAAGAAAAAGCAAACCTTCTTGCTGAAGGTGTTGCAGTTGCGGATGATATCCAAGTTGGTATCATGATTGAAATCCCTGCAGCAGCGATGCTTGCAGACCAATTTGCAAAAGAAGTAGACTTCATGTCAATTGGTACAAACGACTTGATCCAATACTCAATGGCAGCAGACCGTATGAACGAGCAAGTTTCATACCTTTACCAACCATATAACCCATCAATCCTTCGCTTGATCAACAACGTTATCAAGGCAGCTCACGCTGAAGGTAAATGGGCTGGTATGTGTGGTGAGATGGCTGGTGACCAAAAAGCTGTTCCACTTCTTGTCGGAATGGGCTTGGATGAGTTCTCTATGTCAGCAACATCTGTACTCCGTACACGTAGCTTGATGAAGAAATTGGATACTGCTAAGATGGAAGAGTACGCTAACCGTGCCCTTACAGAGTGTTCAACAATGGAAGAAGTTCTTGAACTTCAAAAAGAATACGTTAACTTCGATTAATGTGATTAACCTTGTAACCTAGTTGCAAGGTTTTTTGACGCATTTTGGGAAAGTATAGTCTATTAAACTCCACTTTTCAATGGTTCAGAGTCATGGTATAATAGGGGAAAGTAATTAGAATAAGAGAGAAACCATGTCTAAAGAAATTGATATTGAGTATTACCACCAGCTAGCCTTACAAAAGCAGAAGGAGCATCGAAAAGTTTTAGCCAATTTAAAGAAAAAGCCACCAAAAAATCTAGATAAGATAGCCCAGCAGATTCACCAAGAAGTATTTGAGGAAATTGATTGTACTGCCTGTGCCAACTGTTGCAAGACATTGGGTCCTGACTTTAAAGAAGCGGATATTACACGAATCGCCAAGTATTTTAAGATGAAATTACCAGCTTTTGAAGCGGAGTTTCTGCAGGTAGATGAAGATGGTGATAAGGTTTTTAAATCCATGCCTTGTCCCTTTCTAGGAGGAGATAATCTTTGTTCCATCTATGACGTTCGTCCAAAGGCCTGTCGAGAGTTCCCCCATACAGATCGCAAAAAGATCCATCAAATCAACCATTTGACGATTAAGAATACTTTGACCTGTCCAGCAGCCTATCTCTTTGTTGAGAAATTAAAGGATAAGTTATAGAGATTTAAAGGATAAAAAATTTCTAATAATAACTAGTAATATGAAGGGAGAACTCTGTGCCTAGACCGAAAACAAAAGAGGAGCTAATGCTGGCCTCTAAGGAAAACTATGAAAAGCTCAATCGTTTCATCTCCCAACTAAGTGAAGATGAGGTACAGATTCCATTTGATTTTTCAAGAGACCCAAAGAAAAAAGAAGCTCACTGGAAAAGAGATAAAAATCTACGGGATGTCTTGATCCATCTTTATGAATGGCAGCAGTTACTTTTGACTTGGGTATATTCTAATCAAGAAGGTCACGAAAGCCCTTTTCTCCCTGAGCTTTATAATTGGAAAACTTATGGAGAAATGAATGTCGCTTTTTGGAAGAAGCACCAGAAAACGTCCTTAGAAGAAGCGACTAGGCTCTTGGAACAATCACATAAAGAAGTGTTAGAGTTGATAGAAGTTTTTAGCAATGACGAACTCTTTACCAAAGGTGTCTATAAGTGGACCGGCGGAACAAGTCTAGGTTCCTACTTTGTTAGTAGCACGTCAAGCCACTATGATTGGGCTCTGAAAAAACTCAAAGCACATCGGAAGAATTGTAAAGGATAGATGGCCTATTTGAAATAGAAAGAATGAGTTCTTTTAAACGTAATA